>CAJXTM010001059.1 GCA_913061385.1 uncultured Rhodopirellula sp.
CAGCGTCAGATGTGTATAAGAGACAGGGGGCCTACTTATCAGCAGTCACATCCGGTGCGACAACGCTGCCCTCATTCGGGTTGGCGTCTGATGCAGGCACCGCCTCGATCATCCGTGCGACCTCAGCCTCGCGCAAAACAACACCATGCAGCGAAGACACAGCCGCATAGGTCAGGCATCCCCCCATCACAAACAAAGCCAGCGGGATGACCAGACCGCCACGCGATCTCTCAAACTGTTCAAATGGATCGGTGGACATCTGACGGCCCCGTACTTTGAGGAAGCTGACTCGGCATGAAAACCATACAGAGCTCACAATGCATGTTAGGTGAAAATTGGTTATCCATCCATCCATCACCTCAACGTTCCGCCCATTCAAAGCTATTCCATTGCTTCCTTGCGCAAAAATTGCCCCCAACAGCACGCAAACATCCTGCCCAAGCAATCCTTGGAAACGGGAAGAATCGGTCGTTCATTGGCATCACTTTTGATGGTCCACGCGGACCTAATCCCATAGATCCTGCTTGCTGACACCTGCCAAAACAAGATGCTGCGTCAGAGGTACCCCAACATACGGCCGCCACAATCGGAATAATCCGCGCCGCGACATCGGCTCCCTGCTGCTTTCCGGCTACCTTCTGCCAAAGCGTAAGCAAGAGTTATCCGGAATCGAAACGCGAGAAGTGCCAGAACTGTTCTGAGCGCACTCAGTTTCAAGGTTTATCGCCGAGTCTAGTCATGCCTACACGCATTCTGCTTATCACTGTCTTTTGCATCGCCCTCTGTTTCACAGCGGTGGCGACTGCACAGAACCGACGTTTTTTAAATAGCCGCCGTTACACGCCCTCGAATTACTTTCCGGCAACTGTTGCACGAGCCCCATACTTCACACCCGAACAGATGGACCGTATTTACGGACCGAGCATTCTGGTGCGCCACTAACAGAACCAAACAGCCCAAAAGACAGGATTCATTAGGCCAACACGATAACGACAGATCGAGCGATTTGAATGCTGGACTGATTGCAGTGCTTTCCTATTCAGTGGGTACTCCCACCGCTTGGAATGAACGTCTCGCCTAAAGCTGTGGGAGTCAAGACTCTTGCTCCGGTTTGCCAAGGCTTGTGTACGTCGGAGTAATCGATTTGATTGGCGATGTCGGATCGTTCACGAAAGTATCGATACCTCCGTCGAATTTTTTTCCTTCATGATCAACTGCGTGAGGCAAAACTTCTTTCACAGAGCCTTGCCACATGCAGATTCTCTCACCCGATCACGACAGATGCTGTCATCATGAAACATCGAATCATTCTTTGCGTTTTGTTGGTCGCCACCCTGGCCACTGAGGTGACAGGACAGAACCGGACTCACCGTCGTCGAGGGATTATTTTGGGTGGCTTGGCTGGTGCAGCACTTGGCATAGCCATCGGAGACAAAGGTAATAATGAGACAGCGGGAGCCCTGATCGGAGCGGCAGCGGGAGCGATCGCAGGCGGTGCGATCGGAAACCAAAAAGATCAGCGTGCCGAGCAGGACATGCGTTACCGTTCGGGTATTTACGGTGCGACCCCATCGACTTATCCCACACATCCTGAAATGCGCCGATCACAGTACCCACTCGGCCCCCAAACCAGCCAGGAGACTCAAACAGAGAACGGCAGAAGATTCATGCCGCGGCGGCGAACCTTGGAAGCAAATGCACTTCCGGCGTACAACAAGCCTTACATCTACCCGCAGGGCCGCAGCTACCTCGCAAATCCACATGCGAATGCGAATGTCCCTGACTACCATCGACAAGCACCGCGACAAGTCGTGATTGAATCACCATCTCGCTCAGGTCCACTGACGCTTGGCGATGTCATGAATATGACAAGGAGCGGTGTCAGCCAAACACTGATCATCAGACAGATCGACAGTCACGGCATGCGAACTCGGTTGACGGTTGCTGATATCATCTCTCTTCACGAAGCTGGGATTTCAGCCGATATCATTGAAGCGATGCAAATCAACTCGCTACAACAGATAACTGTGAGCGGTCAGGTCATCAAAGATCAGCCTGGATCAACACCAACCACTGCGATCGAAAGCATTTTACCGCCACCGCCCCTGCCAACTCGGTAGGTTGGTCACACCTTGGTGCCAGTCACAAGCCGCGGCGGCAAGTGACTCACACTATCAAGGTAATCGAGTCGCCAAGCATCACGAGCAAAAGTCAGTTTAGTGACCCCCGTGTTGCTCAGGCTGCTGACCTGATCCTGCGAGAGACACTCACCCAAGAGGGTCAACAACCTGTCTCTTATACACATCTCCGAGCCCACGAGACCGAGGCTGATCTC
>CAJXTM010001060.1 GCA_913061385.1 uncultured Rhodopirellula sp.
CTACACGTAAGGAGTCGTCGGCAGCGTCAGATGTGTATAAGAGACAGGGACGAAGCAGCAGGGATTCTTCATCGACTTCGAAAGAATCTTCGCCTCTCAGCATGCGAATATCCGGGTTCGCCGATGCTTCTGTGTCGGAGCCCAGAATATCGCCGACATCTAAAGGTTCCGGGTCGATATCGGGCGCGAGTGCATCAGGGTTCGGCTGTCTCTGTTCGACGGAGTCATTAAAGAGTTGCACGTCGTCTGCATTAGCGGACTGGATTTCATCGTGGCTCGGGAGGGGGTCAAGTTCTTCATCGCTGATGAGCGAAATTGGTTCAGGGTTTTCCCTCGACTCAGCTACCTCGTTGTGGATGGATTCAGCTGTTTCTGCCTCCGGTTTGATTGCCAAATTGGGCCGTGGGAAAATTGCGTCTACGTTAGTTCGCAGTACTTGACGTCCTAGTTCGATTGCACGTTCTTCACTCCATCCACTTCCTTTCACGAAGTGATCGGTGAGAATTCCCGACAGGATGTTACGGTACATGTCAAATTTTGGCCAAACAAATTCCAGTTTGTAGGCGTCGCTGTAATAGGCGATCTGCTTTGTTTGTGGGACCGCTTCGAGCCTTGCTGCAGCGTCCCTTGTGATGAATGCAGGTGTATTGCTGTACCACCAATGCCCATTCGTGATTACGTTCGGGAAAATCCACGCATAACTGACCAACTCTTGGTTTGTGACACTTGCCAATACAGAAACCGGAAATTTGACCTGAGGGAAGGCGTTGAATAGATCGCGATATTGAATCAGGGAAACCCGGCTGTCGTAAAGGTCCTGTCCTTGGAATACGCCATCGGGATAGACCCCGCGATTGACGCCGATCATCAGATCAAAGGGTAGTCCATACTCATCACAGAGTTCGGCCAATGTCCAGAACACGCGGCGAGACAAAGCTGTTTGGTGAGCTTGGTCTGCCATGACTCCGTTGAGCAGGACTTCGTTCAAAGCGGTAGTTGCACGACCATCACTGACACGTAGTGGACAAAAATCAGGTGGCAGTGAGATCGCACATGCTCGTGCACCACGTCCGACGAAGTGCTCAAATCTTTGACGCAGTGATTCACGAAGATTGGTCAGCGATCCATTGAGTTCGATTCCTGTGCAAGCGGCTAAACGCTCTCGCGTCTGAGGTTTCGAAAGATGGAAAACGAGATCGTCTGTTCGCAGGCAGGGGATGTAGGTGTTGCAGTCAAATCCCTCAAGTTCGTCGTCGAAATCATTTGTTAGGAAAACGGCTTCCACGTTACTCTGGTCAAGCACCATTTGCGGCCATTCTGCAAGCTGCATTTGTGCTTCAGATGTTTCGTAAACTTCTTCCCAGTTGGATTCATCCAGGCGTTCACCTGTGAAGCCAAAAAACTTCCGGCAAATCTCAATCAGCCAGCGATATTGTGCCGTGTTTTCAATCGGAGAAAGATTGGTCACCAAACGCCGCACCAACTCGTGGTGGCTGATCCCATCTTCCTCAATCTGAGCTTTGGGCATTCCGGCTGAATGCGCAAGTTCGGTGTAGTAGTGGTACCCAAGCAGATCCGCCAGCGTGTTAGATGCTGGTGCATGAGGATTGATATGGGTGTGTGGATCGATCAGGCGGATAGAAGCAATTGCTTCGTAAATGGAGTCGCGAACGGTGTCAGTCATGGATGGAATTTAGGCCACGAGTCGGGGAAAGGTTGAACCCACATCGGCACGAGTTGCAGAACACAGGATACCGGTTTCTGGCATTCGGCGGGTTATCTCGCACTACCAGTTTCTCGAGCCACCGAGGTTCAACAATGGGGGGTAAGAACTCAAACAATCGGATTAGGCATGTTTTGCGTTGTGAAAATGGAGTGGGTTGCAGGCTTTCTGAAAGAATTCATGCCATTTTCAGGTCGCCTCTGCGCTACAATGAGACTCCCCGTGCCGAACGATGTCGTGATCTGCATGACTTGTCATCGTCCGCGGTCAGGTCTCGGTTCTACGTCGACCACATTGTCTGCCTTCATGAATAACGATTCGCCAGAAAGCCGCACTGAAGCTGATTTGGATGATGGTTTAGACAAACGAGACTTGGGTGTCGCCCGCGAGATGAGCGAAAGCGTTCCCTGTTCAGATGACCGAACCTCAGGCGACTCGGGAGCCAGTTGGGAAAAGAACACGGTTGGATTTGGTCCGTTTGATAACGAAACTGTGCAGCGGTTGGACTCAGCCGTGCAGCGGCCTACAACTTCCGTAGAAAAGCTGACTGAGGGGGTTGAGCCTGTCTCTTATACACATCTGACGCTGCCGACGACTCCTTACGTGTAGA
>CAJXTM010001061.1 GCA_913061385.1 uncultured Rhodopirellula sp.
GCCTCGGTCTCGTGGGCTCGGAGATGTGTATAAGAGACAGCAACGATAATCTTAACTTGTGTCGGTGAAACTTCGTCAATTTCTCCTCGCACGGTAGCACCACGGTTAACGAAAACCTGATCCTCTTCGGCGACAGCAGAATGTCCACCTGTGATAAAGAAAATACTACCCACAAGCAGCAAACCAATCTTCATTCTCTTGAACCAATATTGGAACGGGGTTGTTAAATTCATTGTGATGAGTTCCCAGCTCGCTGGATGTTTTGGATGAGTTGCTTGTACTTTTCAGTCCAGGTGTCACCACCAAGACCCGGATATAACTTGATAGTCACGGCTAATGTTTTCTCAGCAGCAGCCAACTGCTGGACGCGTTCCGCGCCGCTTAAGGTCATCGCAAGAGCGAACTGACAGACGGCAATTTCATACCTTGCCTCATAAAAGATCCCGCGAAACTGAACATGCGGCATGGTCGCGTTGGCAATTTTCCCCCAACCCCAGACACCGCCAGCTTCACGACTTCGAATACCAGCAATCGCATCAGTGAGCTTGGCCGAATCGATTCCACCCCAGCGTTGTAGCAACCGTGCAGCCTCGACCTGCAGGTTTACCGCAGATGGATTTGCCTGAAGTAGCTGCTCCATATCGTTCATTGCACCCTGGTAATCACGCTTCTTTGCTTTGACCGCCGCCAATCGTGCCCTCACCTGTGTTTGCAGCCCCTGAGCCAAGTCAATTCGGTTCAGCAGGTTCTGAAACGCGGTAATTGACTTATCGTAATAGACAGCGGCATCCACGTTCAATTCACCAGATTCGGTGTCAAAACCGGCTCCCAAACTTGCAAAGGTCTCGGCAACCCAGTTGAGAGTACCGGGGTCTGATGCGTCAGCGCTCAACGCACCAAGAAATGACTCAAAAACACCTGACATCTCTTTTCGCAACTCCGGAGCCGCATTAGTCATCTTGCCCTCCATTGTCTGTGCGAGTGTGATGTAGATTGCGAGCATGCGTTTCTTACCAGCTGCATCTGAGCCCACAGACTGCCGCAGCGCCGCCATTGTCTGCTTCGCTTTGGCCATCATGCCAACAGGATCACTGCTTAAGGATGCAACGTAAGCCTGAAGTGCAGTCCGCAGCGACTCCTGAACAAACACTGGATTCTTTGCCGCCTCATCTTCCTGATCAATCAACGTCAATGGGCCGACCGTTTGATTCTCAAGCACCTCGACTACCATTGCTGCCTTACTGACATCTTTACCGTCTACTGCGCCCGTGTCCCGGTCACTCGCCAACAGAGCTTGCGCGAGAGAAAGAACTGCCGTTGCCACCGATGCATCGACAACGATGTCGTCGGGAAGCTGTTCGTAACCCGAAAGCAAAAGCTGCAATGCGTCTGGCTGATTCCCCCCCGTGGGACTTACCGTCGCGTCACTGTTCAATGAACGTGTTTTTTGAACGGCACCATCGTTGGGTCCGGCATACTGCCGATTCAAACTCTCTGCCCACATTGCCTGACCTGTTACTAGCTCTGCCAATGCTCTCTGCGGAGATCCTTTTGGCAACAACCGCGCAAACTCACTGGCAGTCTCCAATGCATTGGCATTCACAAGAATCGGGACAACTGTAGCCAGCGAATCCTGAGCTTCAGGAGTTCCTTCCCATTGTTCCGCGATCCAACGCGTCGTGTCTACGATGCTTTGAAGTTCAAACGTTTTATCAGGTGCCGCCGAGACCTCTAACATCTGCAAATAGCAGGCAAGGGAAATTTTCGCACATTGTTTGGCACCGGCACTTTGAGGGTACCTGCGGGAAACAAAATCTCCCACGACAGCTGCGTCATGGTATTGCCCGAGCAGGTAGTGGAGATAGCAAACGAAATAGCGAACAAGGTTGAGCTCACTGGGCGGTGTATCGCGGTCAGCCAAACGCATGGCTAGGCGATATGAATCGAGAGCATTGACTTGCACCATGGCAAGATTCACTTGTGCATTTTTGAGTTCCCGAGTTACTTCACCTCGATCAGCAGGTTTTGTGCGTCGCGACAAGGCTTCTAACCTTGCAACATCCTGCCCCGCCGAGCCGATTTCATCCAGCGACTTTTTGCCTGCTTTCTGCGCGGCAGAGAAAGTGTCGGGCTCAGCGTCCGGATCGACCTTCAACCTGCCCCCCAAAGCAAGCACAACTTCCATCGCCGGCTCTTGGAGCTCCCCCTGCTCAGCGGCGACAAACCGAGCATTCTTTAACGCTTCTTCATAGGAATTACGGATGGTTGCAACATCACGCGGCTGCCGTTTTTCATAATCCCTGTCTCTTATACACATCTCCGAGCCCACGAGA
>CAJXTM010001062.1 GCA_913061385.1 uncultured Rhodopirellula sp.
GTGTATAAGAGACAGGCTCCGGGGAGATCATTCGCGCCGCCGCCACGAAACACTCGTTGAAGACCTTTTGTTGATCCAGGTGGATTGACTGCCTCGGATCTTCGGTAATAGGTCTCATCAAATCGATCCCAGCACCACTCAGGAACGTTCCCCAGCATGTCGTGCAAACCAAAGGCATTGGGTTTCTTTTTGCCGACGATTTGTACGTGTCCTGCCGAGTTTCCTGAGTGCCAAGCAAACGCATTCACATCATCGGCTGTGTCGCCAAAATGCCACGGAGTCTTGGTTTCGGCGCGGCTGGCGTATTCCCACTCTGCCTCAGTTGGAAGACGATACCCGTCGCTGCCTCGCTGGATCGAGATGGTGTGTGTCTGCTCGTTAACTTCGTAATAGGGGCGTAACCCGTTGCGGATGCTGAGTTGGTTGCAGAATTGAATAGCCTCCAACCAGCTGATGCCAGACATGGCGGTCTGGCTGTTAGACTCAGTGATCTGCTCAATGTTTGGATCGTCGCTCTGTGAGTTGGCTGTGCTCATCACCGCAATGAATTCCGCGGTTGTGATTTCAAACTTGCTCAGCAGAAAATTGTTGGTCAGTTGAACCTCATGTTGGGGCTGCTCGTCTGCCAAGGCACTGGGGTCAGTCTCCGGTGCTCCCATCATGAATTTACCAGCTGGAATTTCCAGCATGGTGATCGTAATCGGTGTGCTGTTGGTAGCGTCCAGTGCAGATGAATTTGTCGTCTGGCGGGCGGGTGTGCGAGCGAAGGGAGCTACTAGGTAAACGGCCAAAGCAATGGCGATTGCGCCCGTCAGTAGTGCAAAAATGGGGATGCGAGCGGGGGAATGTGTGGTGTGAACGGGCGGTTTGTGTCGCGAAGAATCAAGCAAAGGCACATCGGCGTTCAATTCATCAAGCTGCGAGGCAACCGATGCCATTGATTCAGGGCGATCTTGCGGGCGTTTGGACAACATGCTGGAAAGCAAGTTTTCCAAGGCTATGGGGCATTCGGGTCTGATTTCTCGGAGTGACGGGATTGGTTCCTCGGTATGAGCTCGTAACATTTGCAGCGTTGAACCCGCCGGATAGACATTCCGGCCCGTCAATAGATAAAAAAGCGTGCAGCCGAGGCTGTAGATGTCGGTGCGGAAGTCGAGGTCACGCGTGCCTGCGCATTGCTCGGGTGACATGAAGGCTGAGGTACCGATGACCAATCCCGTTTGGCTGACCTCAACTGCGTTGGGATCCGCGTCAGAGAAACGCGCAAGCCCCAAATCTGTAACTTTGGCCGCGTTATCGGAGCCAAGCATGATGTTGCCAGGTTTTACATCACGATGAACGATGCCTTTCTCGTGAGCGTGGTGCAACCCTCTGGCTGCGTCTGCCGTGCATTGAATGGCTGTTGCGATGTCCAGCGGTCCTGACTGTTTGACCTTGGAACGCAGGTCCACTCCTTGGACGTATTCCATGACCAGAAAGTGCTGTCCGTCCACTTCCCCCGCGTCATGTGCAATGACCAAGTTGGGGTGCTGTAATTTTGCCGTCGCTTCGATCTCACGTTGAAATCTTGTCCGAGCTGCGGATGATGCGAGCAATTCAGCTGAAATGAACTTGAGTGCCACCTTCCGTTTCATTTGCTTGTGGCTGGCAAGCACGACTTGCCCCATATTCCCTTCACCGAGTGATCGTAGAATCTCGTAGTTGCCGATCGTGTCACCGATTCGATTCGGTTTTGCAGCGTGACTGTCCTGCTCATGCCAGACTTGCTTTGCCCGCTCTGCCATCAGGTTCAGAGTATCGTCGTGCCGTGTTTCGCCCTGCTGTGCTTGATCGTCCTCCGCCTCACCACTTTTGGGGGCTGTGCCGTGATGAGCCCTCGAAACCAGGTTGCCTAGTCGCGTCTCCAGAGAGGCGTCGAGGGTTTGAATCGTGTCGCTGCAGAAGTTGCACTGGTCGATATGAGATTCGATCTGTTCGTGTTCGACCAGCGTCAGAGCACCCTCCACGTACTGTCCGAGACTCTGTTGAGTCGGGCACGGTTTCGATATTCGACTATTTTCAGTTTGGCTGGGGTTCATCTTGTTGCCTGGTTGGGGCAAACGTCAAAGGGATGCGGTCAAGGCCGTTACAAGTTTAAGCAAATTTGTAAGCTGGATCTGTAAGCTGGATCTGTGAGTGGGATCTGTGAGTGGGATCTGTGAGTGGGAGCTGTGAGTGGGATCACGGGGGAGTCCTTGGAACAGGAAGCGTTTGTGGTGCCCGCTGAGTGGAAGGAAGCTTCTATTACCCTTGAACGCAGCAACGTCTGTCTCTTATACACATCTCCGAGCCC
>CAJXTM010001063.1 GCA_913061385.1 uncultured Rhodopirellula sp.
CGAGATCAGCCTCGGTCTCGTGGGCTCGGAGATGTGTATAAGAGACAGGAGGTCAATTTGGCTCAACAAGCTGTGACTGAAATATTTCAATCAATGCAGGACGATCCTCGGTACTTTGCTGATTTGCAGCGAGCCAAGTACATCATGGGGCTTGGGCATCCTATTTGCGGCCAAGTGTCGTCAGAGCATGTCGATCGTGTCTTGCTAGCCCTACGTGAATTACCCCGTCGCAGTGATCGTGACCGATTGTGTCAGAGCCTTGATCTGCTGGGTGACGGACCCTGCCATGCCACCCTGCAGGACATGCTGAATTCGTGAAGCCAGCAGGCAGCCCGGCAGATGATCGACAACTAATGGAAATGCTGTCTGGCCCGTTGCTGTGATTTCTGTCCCACTGGCAGACTTTTTTCTCAAGATTCGCGTCGCGGAAACAGTCGCGGCTGTCCGTACCACTCAGGTGAGTTTTCCTTGCGTATCGCCAGTAGCGACACTTTGCCGTGCATGTGTTCAGGACCGTGAGTGTAGTCCCATTCGAGCCTTTCTTCGTACCTGAGAATACGAAGGTTTGCTGATGTTTCGGTCGCCCACTGAGCAAGCTGATTGGGCGGGAAGTAGTTAACGACCGCGCCGGTCGTTTCACTTTTCGGTGCCGTGGAGTTGCAGCCCGGCGGCAGGTCAGAGCCCGGATCTTCGGAACTATGAACTTCAACAGCGAGCAGACCATGGGACGTAAGGCTACGAACAATCTTTTGCCACACGACCACCGCGTCTGCGGCTGGGATGTGATCAAGCACCGTGGTTGCAATGATTGCATCGTATTTTTCTGCTTCAAAATCAAAATTTCGGACATCCGCGGCCTGCGTCGTCACCCGTTCACCGACACCTGCTGCGGTGGCTCGCTGATTAATGCGTTCTAAACCCATCTCGCTGAGGTCAACCGCGGTTACAGTGTATCCCGCCCTCGCCAACGAGATTGAATCTCGTCCGGCGCCAGCACCTAGATCAAGGGCTTTGAGCTTCCCCGCCTCTGCTGCCGTGCTCAAGTCAATGATCGACTGTACACCGGGGGCCGGTGTTTCACCGTACGCGATGTCGTCTCGGTGGTAGGCTTCAAAAAAGGGATCAGCTGCGTCTGTCATGATTGATTCTGGCTAGGGATGCGGACAGTGGACAGTAGTGTACTGGCAAGCGAGCATTCTATCGTCGCTGCTGTGCTTGGCGAGATGCGGTAACCATCCTTTGCGGCTTGGTTCCGCTAAACTAAAGCCAATTCGCTGATCGGTCTGCCGAATGCTTGGTTACTCGAACTTTGATCTCCCGAGTGATTCTGTTCGCCACTGAAAAGCCGCGTGAAGAACAATGCCCTTTTTGAGATAGAAAAATGATGGAAGTTTTTTGCCGATTGCATTTTGTACGCGGGGTTTTGCTTGCGATCCTCGGGGTGTTCGTGATGGCGCAGACGCCTGCTGCCGGAGCCATTGTGGAACAGATTGGTGAGGGGAAAAGGTACCCGATGCAGGGAAAGGAAATCGATTGGATCGACGGTGATTTCCTACTGCGTAATGATCAAGTGGTGGCAGTGATTGCGCGTCCCAGTGCCAAGCGTCACGCTAACATGACGGTGCGAAGCGTGGGCGCCTGTGTCATTGACTTCACGCGTTTGGATGCCGAGTCAGATCAACTTAGTTGTTACTATCCTCTCGCCGGACGGTATCAATTCTTTGATGAAGGACTGGTTGAAACTGGCGATTTGGATGGCGGTGGTGTGTTTTGGCGTTGTCGTTCCACGGCAGCAACGGCCCGTAATGCAACAGTGGCAACGATTGAATACCAACTCAGGGATGGTGATCCCTACCTGACGGTGATCAAAACGGTGACCGGCGAGGATGTCAGTAAGGTGACTGCGGCGGACAGTGTTCGCGCCGACCAGACTTTTGTCGTCGGAACAATTGCGAATAGCACGACTGGTTATTGTGAGGATGAACACTTTCGGCAGACCTATGGATTTGAAGCTGCCCTGGGGGAAAATACACCTCAATGGTCATCGAGCGGAAGAAACCGGCAACTTAAGTATGCTGCCGACGCAGCTGAGCGTAGTGCCAAAAGTATTCAGTGGGTGACCCGAATTTACGCAGCCAGTTCACCACTGGATCTTTGGGGCCTGACTTCTGGAGCAGCCGGCCAGAAATTTATCGTGGCCGGTGCAGTGGGCGAGCATCCACGTATCAAGCTGAGTCTTGTTGCTGGAAATGTTGGATCACTCGAATTGCCCTGCGAGTGGCGATCCGCCGCAAACGGAAGTTCTGTTGTTCACCTGCCGCCCGGCAAGTAT
>CAJXTM010001064.1 GCA_913061385.1 uncultured Rhodopirellula sp.
CTTTTGACCTTGTGCCGCTTGTCCATCTTTTGATGGTCTTTCTGCACAAATCAGCCCATTTCCATTGGCCCTGCTGTCACCATGAAAAGCTACAGCTTGGACTACATTGATGATTTGTACGTCCAATACGTTCGCGACCCCACCAGCGTTTCAGAGAACTGGCGAAAATATTTTGAGCAGTTTCTCGTCGGAAGCGGCAGTGGCAGCAAGAGCAAGCCGTCCTCTGCAGGCAGCGGCAACGCCGAAGCTCAAGACTCTGCGGACAACTCCGCCGCTCAAGCCTTGTGGCTAGCTCGGATTCAAGATCGAGTCAACAACTTGGTCCGTGAATACCGTGTGCGCGGTCACCTGGTCGCTAATCTGGATCCCTTAGGTTTTGAACGCCCGGATAGCCCGGAACTGAACCCCAATGTCTACGGGCTCAACAAGGAAGACCTGAGCCGTCCGTTCAACGGTGCCTCGGTCGAAAAAGAGCTTGGTGGCACGGTCGATGCCATCCTCACGCGATTACGGAATACGTATTGCCGGAGCATTGGTGCACAATTCATGCACATCGACCGGCGCAACATCCGTGACTGGCTGCAACGCCGCATGGAAACCACTGAAAATCGCCTTGAACTGTCACACGATGTACAAAGGCGAATTTATGCGAGACTGGCAGACGCGACCATTTTCGAAGAATTCGTACGTCGGAAGTTTGTCGGTGCCAAAACCTTTTCGCTTGAAGGTGCCGAAACCCTGATTCCAATGCTCGACCTCGCTCTGGAAAAAGCATCTCAACACAACGTCAAAGAAGTTGTGATGGGCATGGCGCATCGCGGACGCCTCAACGTCATGGCTAACATCCTCAAGAAACGAGCGATGAATATCTTCTGGTCGTTTGACGATCCCAACCCTGAGATGAATCGAGGTGGGGGCGACGTCCGCTACCACCTTGGCTACAGCAGCGATTGGACCACCGCATCAGGCGATAACCTGCACATCTCACTGTGCTTCAATCCAAGCCACCTCGAATTCGTCAATACCGTCGCCCAGGGCAGAACACGATGCAAACAGGATCGCCGCCGTGATGAACGACGGCAGGAGGTAATGACCATTCTGATCCATGGGGATGCGGCCTTCGCAGGCGAAGGGGTCGTCCAGGAAACTCTCAACCTGAGCGAACTTGAGGGATACAAAACGGGTGGCACGCTGCACATCGTGATCAACAATCAAGTTGGCTTCACCACTGAACCCAACGAGGGACGTAGCACAACCTATGCGACCGACATCGCTAAGATGCTCCAGATTCCGATTTTCCACGTGAATGGTGAGGACCCTGAAGCTGTTGCCCAAGTGGTTTCACTGGCGATGGATTTTCGAAAAGAATTCCAGCGGGACGTGGTGATCGACCTCTACGCATTCCGCAGGTGGGGACATAACGAAGGGGATGAACCTCGTTTCACTCAGCCTCGCATGTACGCTGAAATCGACCGCCGAGCGAGTGTGCGCGAGCAGTACCTCGCGTGTCTGATGGAACTCGGAAAAATCAGTCCCGAAGAAGCCGAGGAAATTCAGCAGGAAAGAACCGAAAAGCTGGAGTCCGAATTTGCCGCGAGCAAGAATGAAGCATTTGTTCCCGACACGCAAACACTCGCTGCCAATTGGAGTGACTACTTTGGTGGCCCAGAACCGGTTGAGGCCACTCCCACCGGCTACGACACAGAAAAACTTTCCAATCTACTGGATGCCTTGACACGACTTCCAGAAAACTTTTCTGCGAACAAGAAACTCAAACGACCAATGGCACAGCGCAGAGAGATGGCCGAAGGGACACATCCGCTTGATTGGGCCAGTGCAGAGGCTGCTGCCTTCGCTTCACTGCTCGTCGATGGCCATCCAATTCGTATGACAGGACAAGACTGCCAACGAGGGACATTCAGTCAACGGCACGCCGTTCTCCATGACACGAAGGATGGCAGCACCTATACACCCTTGGCCAACCTCAGCCCTGACCAAGCCGTACTGGAACTATACAACAGCCCACTCAGCGAAGCCGGCGTGCTTGGATTCGAATACGGTTACTCCCTAGATAGCCCTGATGGTCTGGTTGTATGGGAAGCCCAGTTCGGTGATTTCTGGAATTGCGCGCAGGTAATTGTTGATCAGTTCATCGCCAGTGCAGAAGATAAATGGAACCGACTAAGTGGGTTGGTAATGTTGCTTCCGCACGGCTTTGAAGGCCAAGGCCCGGAACACTGCAGTGCCCGCGTTGAACGATTCCTAGCAATGGCGGCAGAGCATAACATCTGTCTCTTATACACATCTCCGAGCCCACGAGACCGAGGCTGA
>CAJXTM010001065.1 GCA_913061385.1 uncultured Rhodopirellula sp.
TATTTGTACCGAATGTCGATCTGGTCACTACCATCAAATAGTGCGACATCAATTCCGTTCGGGGTCACTTTGATCGGACGAAAGATGCCCAATTTTCGCCGCGTTTCGTCTGCAAGGAATTGCGAACACGAGCTGAGTGCAGTCGCGCGACCGATGGCGCGATTCTCGATCGCACTGCACAATTTTGTGTCGATCTTACCGATGCCATAAAACGGCATGATCAATTTGGATGGTGAATGCAATCGAATCACAGTTGGCGTGCCATGGTGCTTTAGTGCCGCGCCATCTGCTCCACATTCAGGCATCTCGATAATATCAAACTGGTGCCTCTGACAGAGTTGCTTCATCCCGTAACGCATCGAAAAAGCGTTTTCAAATCGTTTTTTTGTCCATGAAAGTGAGTTGTCGCCGAACGCGACAAACGCACGCATAAGTTTGCTCTGCCTTCGGAATCGATGCACTTGCACGCCATCGACTTCCGCGGATCTCAGTGGCGTCGGTTCTAATGCACCCGCCAAGACATGGACATCGTGGCCAAGTTTCGCCAAGGCACGTGATTGGTACCAGGTGTAGGTGCCGATACCTCCGAAACCTGTTTCCGACGGAAACTCAAAAGAAATAAGTAAGATTTTCAAAATCGCCATGCCCGCCTATTTGATCCTCTCCCAGTATCGCTGAAATTTACCCCGTAACTTATTTGCCGCAATGGTGCCGGTTCGAATGGGGCTATCCATCGCAACCCTCAGCGGAGATATGCGACTGTGATCCGAAGACCGCATTCGTGATCCATCGATCTCAATCATCACTTGAGTGATGTCGCACATGGACTCTGAGTCGACACAAGAATTCGTCTGCGTGAACAATGCCGGGTGGAGCCAATCGAGATTTTTCGGTAGGCGAAGAGACCGATCCGCGCCTCGGGCAATCATTCTTCTGCGGAAGTCCATTTGTTGCTCGAAAATCGAGTCTGGATTACATAAATCGCGAATCGATGCCTGGGCGTTACTCCCCATTTCCTTTAGTCGCGTCGGTGAACAGTTTAAGGCCCGGGAGAAAGCTTCGGTGAGTTGATTCGTTGTCTCGGCGAGCCAGCCGGTTTGGTTGTTCTCTATCATCTCGGCCATGCCACCGGTCGCCGTCGCGAGAACAGGCGTGCCGGAACGCATGGCTTCGATACAGGTATACGGAAAGTTCTCCCAGCGAGAGGGAACGACTGCGATTCTTGCGCGGGCGAGATGACCGGGAATTGCCGCCCGAGTACATGCCCCATGGAACCTGAAGCGTCGCCTGAGTCGTTTGGGAATCATGTCGGCAACAATAGCTCGTCCACTCCTTCCACCATTGCCAAGCACGTTTTCGCCGACAAAATCAAAGCAGACATCCGGGTTTTGTTCAGCCACGCTTACTGCTGTTTTGATCCATTCCAAAACGCCCTTTCGCCGTTCGAGTCGGCCGACGTAGCAGATTGTGCCATTCCTCCAAACCTCGTCTGCACGATCCATCCCGTCGCGTTCAAAGTGAGGGTAGTGGATCACTTCAATAGAACTCGTCGCCAGGCGGTAGTGCTGCTCCGATTGTCGTGCTAGATACCGGCTGGGGCACAACAGTGCATCAGCACTGCGAATACTAAATTCCTCCAAGCGTGCCGCAGCAATCAAAGCCGGGCGGTCGGGTTCCCAATCATTGTGTCGCGCAATCAACTGGGATGGCGAGTGAAGATGAACGAAACACGGCGGTTGCCTGGTGGGACCCAGCCCGAGAGCCCGCCGGAGTTGAAAGTAGTAGAGGGGCGCTTCGTACTCCTGAGCTTCGATGACGTCTATTCCCTCTTGCTGGATCAGCTTCTCAATCAGAATCGCGGCTGACCAGGAAAAACACTGTGGATAGAAACAAGAATGAAACAGCTTCAGTTCGGTTTTTGTGAGCAACGCTGGGTAGGGCTTTGGACCGAGCAATGCCGTCCAGTCGTCGAAAGGTACTCGGTGTACGATAACTTTTCCGTTGCATGTTTCCTCACGCGCCTTATCGGCACCCTCGCAGAATTGGGTCACCACGTGCAAAGTTTCGCCATTATCGGCAAATGAACGGGATGCATTCAGCGCATACGTCCCAATTCCGCCTCCTCGTGCTGGAGGAAATTCACGGCAGAGGATCAGATGGTTCAAAGTCATTAAAGCAATTTGATATCAAGCATTACGCTCACACTTCCCGCCAGTGGGTAACGAGACAAACAACCAGCGCCCGCGATGGTCAACTCGACTCCTTGTCCGATCGGTGACTCCACACGGCTCGGATTTTCTAAAAACATAGTTGGCAATTCTAACGG
>CAJXTM010001066.1 GCA_913061385.1 uncultured Rhodopirellula sp.
CGTAAGGAGTCGTCGGCAGCGTCAGATGTGTATAAGAGACAGGGTCCAGGCCGCGGACAACATACCAAGATGGTCAACCAAACACTGATCGCCTCTGGCATGATCGCGGTATGCGAGGCGTTACTTTATGCAACCAAGGCCGGACTCGATCTTAACACCGTTCTTAAAAGCGTCTCATCAGGTGCCGCAGGTAGCTGGTCACTCAGCAACATGGCCCCCCGAATGATCGATGGAGACTTTGATCCCGGTTTTTTTGTTGAGCATTTCATCAAGGATATGCGAATCGCACTGGATGAGGCGGCCGCCATGAATCTAGCTTTGCCCGGGTTGGCACTCGCACAGCAACTGTATCAAGCAGTTGTGGCACAAGGTCACAAAAAAGACGGCACACAAGCATTGATTCTGGCGATGGCAGACTTAAATCACGTTAACTGGCGGAATCCGATAAAATGAATCGTTATACGATGCTCTTTGCCCCGCAGGTGTGGAAGCCCAACGTCAGCCCCGCGCTAATTAAATTACTGCGTCCGTTCCGCGATCGCCAACGCAAACGCCTCATTCAAATCCAGAATGTAGAAGTAGAGGGCGCTAGCATCGTCCACGAACGACTCGAAAATGGCGAGGGTGTGATGATCATGCCCAATCATTCAAACCACGCTGACCCTTATGTCATTTACTCCGCTGCGGATCAGGTTGGTACGCCACTACACGTGATGGCAACTTGGCATGTATTCGATGACAAAAGCTGGTTGGCACGGTGGATTTTGACCAAACACGGTTGCTTCAGCGTCGACCGAGAAGCGAACGACATTGGCGCATTCCGCCTTGCAACGAGCATTCTGCAAGAGAAACGAGAACCGTTGGTTATCTTTCCCGAAGGAGAAATTTATCACTGCAACGGACGGGTGACGCCGTTTCGTGAAGGCGCGGCGGCGATTGCGGTGACAGCAGCGAGAAAAAGTAAACGACCAATCACCTGCATTCCCTGCGCCATCCGTTACAGCTATGTAGATGACCCCACGGAATCACTGTTGGCGACGATGAGCGAACTGGAAAGCTCAATCTTCTGGCGTCCCAAAACAACCGAACCGCTTGAGAAGCGGATCTATGACTTTGCTGAGGCCCTGCTGATGGTCAAGGAACTTGAGTATTTGCAAACAACCCAGTCGGGTCGCTTAACGGAACGAATCGCGTCACTTCGCGAACACATTTTAACAAGGGTCGAATCCCGCAATGAACTCGATGGATCGACCAAAAGCATTCCCGAAAGGGTTAAAGCCGCGCGAAAAACCATTATGGAAAAGGAACTCGCGGGCAACTTAAATGCTGATCAAATGCAACAACTTAATCATGATATGGAAGACCTGTTCCTAGTAGTTCAGTCATTCAGCTATCCCGGTGATTACGTTGATGACCACCCGTCGATCGACAGAATGGCCGAAACAATTGATAAATTCGAAGAGGACGTGCTGCAGAAGACAACAGCGACAATCAAAGCAGAGCGTCGTGTGCAGGTCAGCTTTGGGGAACCGGTAGAAGTCAGCAGCGATCGCAAGGTCAAGTCTCAGACCACCACCATTACCACCACGATTGAGCATCGAGTCCAAGAAATGCTTGATCAGTATTAAAACTCAAACATGGCGCCAAAACCGGGTAGATCTGCGAAACAGCAATCCATCACCTTTCTCAGCCTGCGATCAGCAAATCGGTTGATGATGTGTACGAAACCATTGCCAATGAATCAGGCCTGGACCTCCGCTCGTCTCAACAGTTGATTGCGACATCAGTGTGAACCCTTACTCATTCAGCAGGCGTTCAAGTACTGGCATGAACCCCGCCGGCGGATCGAACACTTCGAAGGTTTTCCGACGATTTGAATCACCGCCAACGAGTTTGATCTGCGACTTCCGTACCCCGATCACTTTTGCCAACGCATTAAAATCGCTTGATTTGCGTGTCCCTTCTCGGGGACTGCCACAACACGCACCTTCAAAGCTCCATCGTGGCTCCATCGTGGCTCCATCGTGGCTCCCACCCACCTTGGTACGACTGGCGTTGGGCGTAGCCAGAACCACGATCCGGGTGTTACTTTCGCTCAATCACACCCTCAAACAACACCGAACCAACGCGCACCATTGTCGCGCCAGCACGAATAGCCTCTGGATAATCACCGCTCATTCCCATCGAAAGCTCAGGCAATGGATGTCCGGTACGTGATTCTAATTGATCACGCAGTTCCCGAGTCTTCTGAAACTGTTCACTCGCAGCGCCAGGATCCTGTCTCTTATACACATCTGACGCTGCCGACGACTCCTTACGTGTAG
>CAJXTM010001067.1 GCA_913061385.1 uncultured Rhodopirellula sp.
CTACACGTAAGGAGTCGTCGGCAGCGTCAGATGTGTATAAGAGACAGCGTTTGGGCCTCAACCACGTTTGGGCCTCGGAACCTTGGTGCGTCCCCCTGGTTTGATGCCCTTGCGTCTTTTCCGCTGCTGCCCAGCTGCCTTGCCTGCAGGTTTCTCAAGCTCGATCTCCGCTAAAGGCTTCCCAATATTGTCTTTGAGTTGAAGCACACGATCGCGTAACGACGCAGCCCGTTCGAACTCCAGGGCCTCCGCTGCTGCCAGCATTTCTCGCTCTAACGTATCGACGTACTCAACCGTGATGTAAACAGCTTCGGACTCTTCCTTTGCAGCGGCAATGTTTTTCTTACGTTTCGCAGCCTCTACTTCGATACCGGCACTGATTTTCTTTTTAACTGTTTCGGGCGTGATCCCATGCTTTTCATTATACGCTTGCTGAATCGACCTCCGCCGCTCGGTCTCATCAATCGCAAGTTTCATGGAATCAGTCACCCTATCTGCATACAGAATAACTTTCGAGTTGGCGTTTCTGGCGGCACGCCCAATGGTTTGCACCAAGCTGGTTTCGCTTCTCAAGAACCCCTCTTTGTCGGCATCTAGAATCGCAACGAGCGAAACTTCGGGCAGGTCCAACCCCTCCCGCAGCAAGTTCACTCCGACCAAGCAATCGAATCGTCCCGCCCTTAATTCCTGTAATAAGTCCACTCTTTCGAAAGCATTTAATTCGCTGTGAAGCCATCGGCACCGCACGTTCTGTTCTTGGAAAAACGTCGAGAGATCTTCAGCAAGACGCTTCGTCAATGCGGTGACCAGCACTCGCTCGTCTTTTTCTGCACGCTCACGAATCAGCTCAAGTAAATGCTTGACTTGTCCTCGCGCTGAAACAACCTCCACTACCGGATCGAGCAAACCTGTTGGTCGGATGATCTGCTCGACTACTTCACCTTTGGTGCGTTCCAATTCGTAGTCGTTTGGTGTTGCGCTCACAAAACAGATTTGGGAAGTGCGTGCCTCCCATTCATCAAATTTCATAGGACGATTGTCCAAGGCACTCGGCAATCGAAAACCATGGCTGACCAGAGTTTCTTTTCGGCTCCTGTCGCCAGCATACATCGCTCGAACCTGCGGCACGGTGACATGCGACTCATCGACAAAGGTGATAAAATCGTCCGGGAAAAAATCATAGAGCGTATCGGGAGCCGCGCCAGGCGGTTTTCCTGATAGCGGACGACTGTAATTCTCAATTCCGGGACAGTGCCCAACCTCGGCCATCATTTCAAGGTCAAAACGTGTTCGAGCTGAAATACGCTGCGCCTCAAGAAGTTTCCCCTGAGACTGAAAGGTTTCTACTTGTTGTTTCAATTCTTCGCGAATGACCCGCAAAGCATTCTGAATACGATCCTCTGGCATAACAAAGTGCCGGGCAGGATAGATATAGACATGATCCAATGTTCGAATCGTCTCTCCTGACACAGGCTTGATGATCGAGATCTGTTCGATCTCATCACCCCACATTTCAATTCGATAAGCAAATTCTTCGTAACTGGGCCACAATTCAATGGAATCACCACGGACACGAAATTTCCCCCGCTCGAACGCAACGTCATTCCGCTCGTAGAGAACATCGACAAGTTTCAAGAGCAGATGATCTCGACGGGTTTTCTCACCACGATGCAGTGGTACGATCAGCTCTTTGTAATCTTTCGGCGATCCCAACCCATAGATACTGCTCACTGAAGCAACGATCACAACGTCACGGCGGCTGACCAGCGAGCTTGTAGTCGCCAAACGCAATCGATCGATCTCTTCGTTGATTGAAGAATCCTTTTCGATGTAAACATCGCGTTGAGGTATGTAAGCCTCGGGCTGGTAGTAGTCGTAATAGCTTACGAAGTAATGGACAGCATTCTCAGGAAAGAATTCTTTAAACTCGCTGTAAAGCTGGGCTGCCAAGGTTTTATTGTGGCTAAGGACCAGAGTCGGTCGCTTAAGATTGGCGATGACATTCGCCATCGTGAATGTCTTTCCAGTACCCGTTGCCCCAAGCAGCACCTGCGTGCTACGCCCCGCCTCAAATCCACGGGTGAGTGATTCTATCGCTTGAGGTTGATCCCCAGCCGGCTCAAAAGGTCGCTGCAAATGAAACGGAGCAGGTGCAAATTCTTCTGCCTCATCCATCTGTCCCTCACTGTTGTCTGATTCTGGCATCAAGAACGATTCACTCACGATTGAAACAGAACGGGAAACCAAGCCACTTCGTCACCACTTACACTTCATCCTGTCTCTTATACACATCTCCGAGCCCACGAGACCGAGGCTGATCT
>CAJXTM010001068.1 GCA_913061385.1 uncultured Rhodopirellula sp.
CGAGATCAGCCTCGGTCTCGTGGGCTCGGAGATGTGTATAAGAGACAGTGACAATCCGTCGAATATTAGAAACAGGAAACGAATAACTCGGTGATCAACCGTGGACATTGATCGATGCAGATGGTGAGCGGTTGCACCGATCAGGTGTGGATTTCGGTCCCGACTCCGCTGGTCGTGAATATCTCGAGCAACAGCGAATGTCGCAGGCGACCATCTACGATGTGGATCTTCCGAACACCACGTCCCAAAGTCTCAATACATGCTTCAACTTTGGGAATCATTCCGGCGTCAATCACCCCTTCGTCAATGAGTTGACGTGCATCCTCGGCAGAAAGGGAGTGGATGATCGTACCTGGATCTTCTTTGTCTCGGCGGACGCCATTCACATCTGATAGGAACACCAATTTCTCAGCACCGAGGCTTTGAGCAACAGCCATTGCAGCAGTATCAGCGTTGACGTTGTAACGCTCTCCGTTAGCCCCTTCGCACATGGAAGGGATGACCGGAACTTGGTCGGTGTAAGACAAACCCTCGATAACGCTGCGATCAACCCGGGTTACTTCACCGACGAAGCCAAGATCTTCTTCGGAATCGGTTGCCAATTTTTTTCCGAACAGGACATTGGTCGTTTCAAACGAGAGATTCATTCCCCGTCCACCTAGCCTCTCAATCTCCTCGGTTAGAAACACGTTGAGTTCCTTGGCGAGCACACGTTGCACAACATCTAGCGTCGCCTCATCAGTAACGCGTCGCCCACGCACGAAATGCGCTTCGATTCCCGCCTCAACCAAAGCTCGATTGATAGCTTTTCCGCCACCATGAACGATAACTGGCTTCATCCCGACCGTTTCCATAAAAATCACATCCAGTAAGATGTGCATCAGGGCAGATTCGTCATCAAGCAGGCTACCACCCAGTTTGATCACGGTCGTTTTACCGCGAAAACGTCGAATCCAGCCCATGGCCTCGATCAGCGTATTCGCTTTTCCGATTGCTTCATCCACGCAGAAGTCTCCAGTTTCACCGACCATTCGCTCCGCGATTGTCGATTTCATAATCCACGCGAGGGGGCTAATGGGGTTTTCGGGAAGGGAAAAACAGATCAATTTAGAGTCGGCCCGAGAAAGGGTCAATTGAGAACCCCCGTTTGAAACGGTAGAGAACAAGGAAAGCTTGGATGAGTGTTGAAAAACTTGCAGTGATTGGCGGCGGACAGATGGGCCGCGCCCTCGTTGGGGGCATCGTAGCAGGCGAGGTAATTTCAGCCTCGCAGGTCGTTCTTGTGGAACCAGATGCCACCAGCCGCAAATGGTGGACAGCAAACCACCCCTTGGTCGGTTTTGCGGACTTGGCTACAGCGGTCGCACAATGCGATGCTGCTCTTCTGGCGGTCAAACCCAATATTCTTCTCGAAGTGATCGACGAAGTCCGGCTTGAATGGCGCGACAAACTGGTGATCTCGATCGCGGCAGGCATCGGTCTCGATGACCTCAGCCACGGACTGGGACACTCAAAGGTTGCTCGGGTGATGCCCAACACACCCAGCCTGGTTCGCCAAGGCGCCAGCGGTTATTGCTGCGGCAGTGAGGTCTCCTCGGAAGATCGAGTGTGGATCCAGGCAGTCTTAGACTCCGTCGGATTAGCGGTTGAGGTAGCCGAGACGCAAATGGATGCTGTGACGGGTCTCAGCGGCTCGGGGCCCGCATACGTCTGTATCATAATCGAGGCACTCGCCGATGGCGGCGTGTTGGCGGGTTTGCCTCGTCCACTGGCAATGAAACTCGCCACCCAAACAGTTCTCGGTACTGCCACCATGATCGCAGAGACGAAGCGTCACCCTGGGGAACTCAAAGATGCGGTCGCCAGCCCGGGAGGCACCACGATTGAGGCTATTTCCGTTCTAGAGCAGAATGGCATTCGCGGAGCACTGATCGAAGCCGTGGCTGCCTCGGCCGAACGCAGTCGGGAAATGGGAGAGGACGACTGAGCATGCCGCCTTGGATTTGAATAGATCGTAATCACTCCCACTGAATGACAGCATGGGAAGACCAGCGACTTGCATTTCCTATGAGCACCTACTCGGATCTCAACCGCCGCCTTTTATAGCCAACTGTATCCAAACCAGCTTATTATCGAGTTTCGAAACCATGACCTCACCAATCATCAAGATCGACGATAAACACCTTCCACTCTATCGAGTTGTTTGGGTCAGTGACGTTCCCCACTTCTGCGGCGAACCTGACTGCATGCACGAAGGAGACTACGAAGTCAGACTGGATGTGGACCTGTCTCTTATACACATCTGACGCTGCCGACGAC
>CAJXTM010001069.1 GCA_913061385.1 uncultured Rhodopirellula sp.
CTCGTGGGCTCGGAGATGTGTATAAGAGACAGCTCGAACACCCGAGACTGCCGACAATGCCCGAAACGATCACACTCGAAACTCACGTCACCGTTGACTCCGCACCTCAATGGTCCGGAATCGTCGGTGCTGTCCAAGATAATGGCAGCTACGAACGCGGCTGCATGCTGGGAATCAACGACAACCGTTTCTTTTTTTCGTTAGCCTCAGCTCAAAAGAATGTGCTCACCTATTTAAAGTCACCTGACCCGATCGTCCAAGGAAAATCAACTCATCTGGTCGGCACTTACGACGGCCATGTGATGCGTTTATATGTTGATGGAAAACAGGTGGCCCTAAGCGAGGCACAGAAAGGTGGCTTGTACGTAGACGTAAACAGTTGGTTAACCGTGGGGGCGTACAAAGACAAAGACGAGTTGTATCGCTTCAATGGGAGCATCAAGTCTGTCACCATTTACGATGGAATTCTTGATGCCGCATCCATCAGCTCTTCCCCCTAATTGCGAATCACGTATCTCTCGACCGCTCTTGCAAACAAACTGGTTCCGCCCGCTCACGTTGCAACGCAGCTCTTTTACATGCGTTGACAACTGCGAGGTTGGATCATTCGGCTACAACTAGCACACCATTCGTGCACTATTCTTTGCTTTACCGGCTACAGTGTGTGGTGCTATTTCAGGCTGAACATCAACGCACCAAAGCACACCAGCAGCACGGTCGACAACACACCACCCACACCGATGTTTCGCCAAGTCGGTATCACATCGCACTGCGAACCCGCATCCACATCCGAATAAGCCTTCGCCAATGGAATGAAAACAAGCTCGGAGAGGACAACCCCGTAGAGCAATGACAGCACAACCACGGCCATGCTTTTGCCCAAGTTGAATGGGTCTGCCAAGCTCTGTAGCATGGCAACAAACCCGATGACCTACCCAACGGCTCCGATTGCGATCACATATCGAGAACCAGCTTTGCCAATCGTTGCAAACGGAGGGTCTGCTACCCTGTGTTTACAAAACACAAGCGAAAGAGAACCGGGGATGAAACTTATAAAAGCTCCCTCGAAGCTGTACAGCAAGCTTGCACACGTTCCACGCAGGACGAAGATGGCAGTGTAAGCATCAAAAAGTGAAAACAACCACCCCTGATAGATTGCCGGTCCTAAAAACAAGCCCAGCAGGAAAACGACCAACAATAACCGAGTTAGTGAAAACACGGATCGTCTCTTGGATGCGTCAGCCATGATGGGCTACTTTTGATCGGGGTTGATTCTGAACCGCCTTCGCCCCACCAATGGGCAATGCAATCGCCTCTCTTCACAACGCGAACAGCAATATTTACACGGCGTAAAGATGCATCATTGGCAAGCGGTTCTCGCTATTTCATACCTGAACAGTCGCCAATGTGAACGTACCTTTCCCCCAAGGCAACGGGCTCTTTTCTCGCTTAAACGCACAAAACAGCAAGACCAAACCAACGTCTAAACGCTACTGCGTGCACCGCAACTGACAAAATCTGTCCCTCTCGCCTCTCGAAGCATGCTCAATGACAGCCACAAGTGAGTTTCAGCACCGCAACCAGCGTGCTGAAGCAGGCTTTCAACAACCACACTGTGCCCCTTCACGAACGCCCTTGGCGCCGGCATGGCAACTCCAAACAACCCTGACAACCAACAAATCGCGGTCAATGTGACGGTATGAGTTGCGGTAATTGCAAATCAGAAGCCGCGATGGGATGTCTCACGCTATTTCTCACGCATTGCCCAGACAGAGCGTCTCGCAGTCCAGGTCTCCCAGCGTCACACGCTAAAATCAGCAACATTTTTTCAAAATCAGCAATCTTGAACAACGGACAATCAACGGAAACAATATTCTGCGGTTTGTTTGCCCGAGGTGTTTTGCAATAAACAGACATGCGACAACGACCCAATATCAACTCAAATAGTGTTGTGTCGATATTGAGCTGACTGAAAAACCATTGCTCATCCGCATCTAATGTAAATTCCGGCAGCTTTGTCACCGTTTGGAGAAACTTTTAATGGATGGATTAACTGCGATCGGATCTCCTCCTTGGAGCCGTGAAGACATCAAAGCATCGCTTCCGACATTTGAGTCTCTTTATCACACGCGTCCAATCCAGGACAACAGCGGGGGCATGAAGTCACCACACATGTTCGCCACATGGTTCATGGCAAAATTTCTTTCACCACCGGTGATTGTCGAAAGTGGAATTTTCAAAGGTCAAAGTACATGGCTCCTCGAGCAAGCCTGCCCTGATGCTGAGATCATCTCGATTGATCTTAATTTGTCACAG
>CAJXTM010001070.1 GCA_913061385.1 uncultured Rhodopirellula sp.
GTCGTCGGCAGCGTCAGATGTGTATAAGAGACAGGGGGATTTGATGGCTCGCAATCCAAGCGAAGGTGATGAAGATGAGTTGCTGAGTCAGGACTTTTTCCTTGACGCTGGCGAAAAACAGGCTCGCGGCACGCCGCTGAACAAGAGCTACAAAATCAAAATCCGTGACATGATCGGTGGCTTGCCAGTGGCAGCGTTGGATACCTACGAAATTCGGTATGGTCCGGCCGCTCAGAAAATGCTCGATCAGGCAGCTGCGACGCGTGACTGGGCCAAACTGGGTGAGGTTCGTCGAATGTATTTTCATACTCAAGCGGGGTACGACGCGTCCTGGTTGTTGGCCCAGCATGAAATGTTTCAAGGGCATCCAATCGCTGCATCGGCGCTGTTGGATGATATTGTCATTCTTCCCCGTGCGATCAATCGACTTGGCAAGGGAGTTCTTGTTTTGCATGCAGCTGCATGCAAGTTGGCAAATCGAAAGTTGCCTGCAACCTTAGATGGTGTTTCTGGTCAGGCAGGTCAAGTAAGTATCGCTGGTGCTGAGCAGACCGGGCCAAAACAGGGTGAGTTGGCCCAGTGGCTCGACCAGTTCTATGGTGCCGTTGGGAAATTGCCCGCTGGCCAAATCGAAAATTATCTTGTCTACAACGCCAGCGAAAATCGGAACGGTGCCAGTTCCGGGCAAATGCCTTTGAGCAATGTACGTTGGCAGCTGGATACAACTGTCAGTCCAAAGCAGGAACGTGAAGTCAAAGAGCTCTCCAAGAGCTTAGCATCCTCAGGGCAATTGCCACCTCCTAGTTGGGTACCATTGAAAGTTGGGAAGCAGCTTCTAATGCGAACCACTGAGTATCTGGTTGGCGTTGATTACCGGACTGGAAAGAGAATTTGGTTGCATCCGTGGAGCAGTACAAAAGATGATGACCAAACAACAGAAGCCAATGCTGCGTTGACGGGCGGGGTGAAGGGCAATCTGGGGGTGACTGAGTTTTTGCGGCAAAGAGTTTGGAATGATGTGCCGTATGGCCAAGTGACAAGTGATGGCGAACGTGTTTACTTGCTTGACGGGCTCAAAAATTTGAATGCTACAGGCTCGAGAGGTTTTGCCATGGTTCGCTCAGTGCAGCCCAATGGGAATTCACTGATTGCTTTGGAACTGGCATCCGAAGGAACTCTCAAGTGGTTCCAAGGAGCCCGGTCTGGTGCTGATTCCCCATTGGCGGATGCGTTCTTTTTGGGACCACCGTTGCCGATTGAGGGACGGTTGTACGTCATGTGTGAATTGGCGGGAGATATTTTTCTGCTTTGTCTTGAACCCCGAACGGGCAAGGAGATTTGGCGGCAGCAATTGGTGGCCGTCGAGTCAGGGACGATCACCCGTGATCGGATACGTCGGGTGGCTGGTGCGATGCTTAGCTATCAGGATGGTGTGTTGATTTGTCCGACGGGTGCTGGTGCACTAGTCGCAGTGAATCTGGGGGATCGCACGTTGAGGTGGGGGGTCAGCTTCGAACGCAACAGCACCATGAATCGATTCGTGCAACAGCGTGGGGCATTTGATACGAAACAATTGATGCAACGTTGGTTTAGTGGAACGGCCATTATCTCCGATTCATCGGTACTGATAACGCCAGTCGAGTCTGACCGCTTGTTGGGTTTCAACCTGATGACAGGGAAGGCACTTTTTACACAGAAAATACGTCTCGAAATGCGTTACCTTGCTGGTATCCGCGGAGACAACTTTTACGTCGTCGGTCCGACAGTAATGAAGGCTTATGACTTGGCCAACGGCAGTCAGGTTTGGAAGACAAATTCAGATGTGTTCGCCGCAGGGCAGCAGGTTTCAGGGCAGGGTGTATTCGGAAAAGATTGTTATCTTCTGCCGACGAATTCTCAGGAAATCATTCGGGTTTCGCTGGAGGATGGTCAGGTATTGGACAAGCGGAAAACTAAGTATGAGTTGGGCAATCTGGTCGCCGTCGACGGCGAAATTATCATCCAGGGACCAACCAAATTGAGTGTGGCATTTGGCGAAGCAACACTGGTGCCACTAGTCGAACGAATGCTCGAAGAAAATCCTGAAAACTTTGATGCGATTGTCCGAAAGGCAGACTTATTGATTCAGGCTGGCGATTTTACCGAAGCGATCGGGTTGCTTGCGAAGGCGCGTCGTGTGCAGCCAGAAAACGATGAAGTGCGAATGCTGAGTGTGTCGGGAATGCTTGAGCTGTTTCGCCGGTCAGGCAACTTTTCGCCGCAGCAGACCGAGGAACTTTCGAAGTTGATCGATCGCCCGCTTCAGCAAGTTGAATT
>CAJXTM010001071.1 GCA_913061385.1 uncultured Rhodopirellula sp.
AGATCAGCCTCGGTCTCGTGGGCTCGGAGATGTGTATAAGAGACAGGCATGAAACCTTTCAATTGCTGTCCAACCTTCTCAACCGCTTCCCCATGCGCGAAACGAAAACACTCGTCCTGTGTTCTCGAGGGTTCCTCTGCAAGCCACCCAGAAATCATTGCAGGCGTGAAGCGACGTAACGCTCGCAGATCAAATGGCTCGATCGCCTCGAGGGCGTCGTTCGTCACTCCCTTGGATGCGGTCACCACAACATCAAGCACATAACAATGATGCTGTCCTTGTAAAGTTCGCCATTCTGTTTTGACAACCGTCCGTGTTCGTGTCACGGTTTTGCCATCCGAATCGGTCGTCGTATAGGTCTCAGTCTCGGTATAGTTCTCACCGATATCAGCGCGGTAATCTGAATTTGCAACTGCGTTGTACAAATACGCAGGCAGATAGACGCCACGCGTCAACTCGGGAACTGCCTTACGAAATGCAGATGTGGCAAAGACAGACGAACGTTGAATCCAGTGAGAAACGGATTGAATCGCCCGTTCCTGCGTCACCACAAAACCGATGGTAAAATTCGGCGTGGGCAGGTTTTCAGACGGTGGGCGTTGAATGATCGATGGCGACGCACAGTACGGACAAATCGCAGTCAACATCTGCGGCTCGACCAGAAGATTCGAACCACATGATTGGCATGAGATTTCCTTGTAATCAATCGTTTTTCCGATGCTTTCAGCAGCCATGCCTACTTAGCTTCTCCCAGCAATTGCGTTCGTTCAAGCCATCCATCAAAGTACATCGTTACCACCACTCGATTCAACGTCAACCTCGCTCCTGCAGCGTTCATATCTGATATGGTACGCCTTTTAAACTGACCTAATGCGAACGAAACCCGAAAACCTATCATTACAATCTCGTTATCAAAAAACGTTCTCTGCGACACTAGTTGCTGATCGCATCAAGAGTCCTTGCACCACTTAACTGCCCTTCAGGTTACTAGGCTCAGCAGGAGCCAAGCCAAGGCGCAAGGCAATACAAAAACAGTGCCAACGTTTGAGTAACCATTCCAAATAAGACGTTTTATTCATGCCACTGACTCTCGCACGATTCGCAATTGCACTCACCATTTCGTTCACTGCATTGTTCGGCAGTGCTCAAATATGCAGTGCTCAAGATTCCGATACTCAGGTCGCTTCTGCCCCATCGGATGCGTCTGAGTCACCGGATGCGTCTGAGTCACCGTCCGAAGAGGAAACCGCGCCCACAGAGCAAGAGTCAGAATCTGCATCGCAGGAGAGTTCATCCGGCAGCACCGATCCGCATGGCAGCGCCGGTGCCCCGCCAGTGTTCACCAATGATGCTGTTCTGCTTGGGATGCTCACAGGAATTCTGGCTCTTGTCTTCTGGACACACAGCCTCCAGCATCCGTTTTTCGTAAAGTTTTACAAATTCGTTCCGATGCTCCTGCTTTGCTACTTCCTTCCATCACTCTTAACCACGTTTGAAATTGTACACCCGTCCTTCTCTGGCCTTCCCGCGGTTGCCAAGAAATTTCTATTGCCTGCAAGTCTTGTCTTACTCACTGTCAGCATCGATTTGAAGGAGGTCTTGAAACTGGGTCCCAAAGCATTGATCATGTTTGTGACGGGAACGATTGGTGTCATCATCGGGGGCCCGATCGCAATCCTGATCGTCGGCAGCTTCGACTCACAACTTGTAGGCGGGCAAGATTCCGAAGCGGTCTGGCGCGGGCTTGCTACAGTTGCCGGAAGCTGGATTGGTGGAGGTGCAAACCAGATTGCCATGAAGGAGATTTTCAATCCGAGCGATGAATTGTTCAGTGTCATGCTGGCGGTCGACATCGTGATCGGTGAGTTGTGGATGGTGTTTCTGCTGCTTGGGATTGGCAAAGCTACTCAAATCGATCGATTCCTGAAGGCGGACGCGAGCAGTGTTCACGAACTACAAAACAAGATGGAGGAATTTTCGAAGAAAATCGCACGCAACCCGACGGTTGCTGATTTATTTATCATCCTTGGGGTCGGCTTTGGTGTCACGGCATGCTGTCATGCGATCGCCGATATCGTTGCCCCGTATATTGATGAACACTACGACTACCTCAACAAATTCAGCCTCAATTCGTCGTTCTTTTGGCTCATTGTGTTGGCGACCACGGGCGGCTTGATCCTTTCGTTCACCAAGGCTCGACAACTAGAAGGCGCAGGAGCATCCAAGGTTGGAACCGTCTGCATCTACTTTCTGGTCGCCACGATTGGCCTGCAGACTGTCTCTTATACACATCTCCGAGCCCACGAGACCGAGG
>CAJXTM010001072.1 GCA_913061385.1 uncultured Rhodopirellula sp.
TGGGCTCGGAGATGTGTATAAGAGACAGGTACCAGACATCAACGGGCGTGACCATGAAAGGATTTTTACGATCCTATAAAAACGGCAAGTTGCTTTGGGAACGATCCGGAGACACTCCCGCGGGTCGCCTGTTTGAACTGTGCTTGTTTGACGTCTCGAACGACAAGGTATTTCGTCATGTGATCACGAAACGTACCTTGGATGGGATCCCTCAGTTAAAAGAGGAGAACGAGGTGATTCTGCTAAATCGCGTTAAGGACTGACAAAAACTCGCATCGATGGTTTGGGCAACAGAAAAGGGGATGAGGTTCGTCTATCTCAGCGACTGAGTATTCGTTTCGAGCCAACCTTAGCTGGCTAGAAATAATCGTCGATCGATTTACTTTTTGGCTACAAAACTGGGCGTTTCACAAGGCGACGTCAAGAAAGTAGCTGATTCGACCCCCATTCTCTTTTCCGTTTCTACCTCGTTCGAGATTAGGACTACATCTACCCACGTAACTGTAGATTCACTGCCCAAGATGCCAGTTCCAATATTTTGACCCAATGCCTATCCAGCAACAAGAATACCGTGCCTGATCACTGATGAACTGCATTGGTACACATCGAGCCCGCTTACGATGTGTCCCGCGGATTGTCGCTAACATTCCATGAATTAAACCTGAGGGACAGATCGTACACATTGGTTTCGATGTATGCTGGGAATAGAAAGGCTACAGGGAACTCCCTTTAAACTCGCGTCAGCCTCTCGATCCAATTAGAAGGCCTTTGCAACAGATTGGTCTTGCGAACGACCACTCTGGCCTTTTCGACTACAGTAAAAGCCCCTTCAGCCCCTTTGAATTCATGCGATTTACCGCGCTGCTCATTCTCATTTTCGCAGGCATTACGTTTGCCACGCCTCCCAAAATCACCGAACAACTGACCGGAAAAGTGGTCGGCGTCACCGATGGTGACACGGTAACCTTGCTGGTGAACCGAACCCCACTAAAGATCCGGCTCTACGGTATCGACGCGCCAGAAACAAAGCAAAGTTACGGCAACCAATCCAAGCAGGCTCTTGCGGCGATGGTCTTTGGAAAGGTCATCACCCTCAAGAAAACTGGAAATGATAAATACGGTCGAACGCTTGGCATCATTCATTACCGTGACACCGATGTAAATGCGAAGATGATCGAAGGCGGCTGGGCCTGGCACTACAAGTACTACAATGACGAATCACGGCTGGCTAGCTTGGAAATAAAAGCCAAAGAAGCAAAATTGGGGCTGTGGGCAGATAGCCAACCCATCGCTCCGTGGGAATTCCGAAAACAACCGCGCACACCCTCTACTACTGGCAAATCATCTGATGGCCCTTCAACGGGGTACTGGCTCAACCTGTCCTCAGGAGTCCGACACAACTCCGGGTGCAAAAATTACAACAACACCAAGCGAGGACGCCCCTGCGGTCCCAATGATGGAAGACCATGTGGTTTATGTAATGGTTGACTGATGCCTTTCGGTAACCGTTACAGATTGGTTGTGATTTCTGTGGAACGCGAAACAACAGCGTAGACCTTGCTTGGTGTTGAATTAACATGCCTGTCATGTGCCACAGAATCATGCTTACCTTGGAAAGCCCGCGGGAACGTTACCGTTTGTCAATGAACCTGTTCTGACATTTCAGCAAACGCATTGCATCCGCCATCATGACTCGGACAAGGTGAAATGCGACTTACGGATCGACCAACTTGCTAAACATCTCCAATCAGGAATCATCCGCCTGCTGCGGGCTAAAAATATAGACCGGATCAATGCAGTCGAAATACCACTTATTGAACATCGCTGGTAAATGTGAATGCATTCCAAGAGACTTCCTGCAGCAGAAAGTCGCAAGAAAACTTCGATACCAGAAACTTTTCAGGCATTGCTCCACCAATTCGTCCCAAACCGACCATGAAATTGGCAAGGGGGAACAGAGTGAATATCCGGGGCACACCGAATATGGGACCAAGCCGCACAAACTGTATCAATAAGTTTTCATGCGGTTGGGTTTCGGTTACATTGTGGCAAAATGATCGTTGACAAGATCATCCCGCCCGGGGATGGACCCACTGCACTCAACAGCATCAGTGGAAAGAGTTCCTAACTCCGCGTTCTAAATGCAAAAGAGTTCACTAATGGATGACTCAACTTTAGATAAAGCAGAGCAAGTTTCCTCTGCCCTCAAGCACATGCAAGAGGGAACCGCCGATGCGTCAGAAGAACTTCTGCCATTGGTTTATTCCTGTCTCTTATACACATCTGACGCTGCCGACGACTCCTTACGTGTA
>CAJXTM010001073.1 GCA_913061385.1 uncultured Rhodopirellula sp.
GTCGGCAGCGTCAGATGTGTATAAGAGACAGGTCGTATCAATTGCGACCACCCGAGACGGCTTTGCATTGTCACCTGCAGTAACCCCAAAGACACCCAAACCGGCCCGCATCTGATCATTGGCAACATTCTTTAGGTGATCGACAATTCGCCCATTTCCTTCTGGCCACGTAATCACCTCCTGCGAACCCTGACTACCATCAACGATACGAGCGGCAAAGTAAAAGACACCTGCCCACGCACTGACCCGATCAGGTGTCAAACCGTAATCATCGCGGCACGAATAATCGACAAGCCACCGCAAGCGGGGCGAATCCCATCCGCGTTCATCCAACCACGCTTCCATCGAGATTTGGTCTAACTGACGTACTGATTCATCGTCAGAGCCGCAAGCCATTGGAATGGCAAACATCCGTCGCCCTTTAGCATCCCGCGTTTCAGCCCAACGGTTCATCTCTGCCCGGAAAGCCGCCAACTGCAGCAAATCGTCTTCACTTGCTCCGTCTCCCGGGTAAAGCCCCTCGTACCATTGCCCGTCATTGTAGCGACGTTCCTCTGGCTCCCGACATAGAAACTGCTCAGACACTACAGGACGCCCGTCTTCAGTCACAGACTCGATCACCTGCATCTCATTCAGCAGCTTGATCAAAGCCTGATTTTCTGACATCGGCACGGGGATGTAGTGAGCACCCCATGGAAACTTGAACCCATTTCGACTGCCACCACGCGCGGTTCCCCCAGGAGTGGATTCGAGCTCAAGGAGCACAAAATCATTGAACCCGGCACGCCTCAAACGCCATGCAGCGGAAAGCCCCGCGATACCGCCCCCGACAATCGTGACTCCCACATCCTCATAGGTGTCGGGCCTGAACGACGGATCAACACCATCACGAAGCAAATGCCCAACATCAAACCTCGTGTGCGTAAGCTCACCAGCAGGCGGTGGGTTGGAACTTCCACACCCGACACTATTTGCAAACTGTAACCCCAGCAAGGCAGTCAGAATTTGGCGGCGATTCAGCTTTTCACTCTTTGCCACGCCACTCCTCATCGTAGTACCGCACAAGCACCTGATTGTTGAGCTGATTGACCTCTGTTTCGATCGGCTGAATATCGCGTGGAAGCTCAAACAGGTTCGCCATTATCGAATCATTGAGAAACGAGAGTTCGTTTTCCAGCTTACCCAACCGCTCCGACACAACGAGATCATTTTGCACAGATGCCAAAGCAAACCCCCAAACTCCGAACGTTGGAACAGACGTGCAGTAGGGCCGCACTTTGAACCCAGCTTCCTGCATTGTTCGCAGGATACACCAATACGATTGCCCAGCGACCAATGGCGAAGTGCATTGGATACTTACCACAGCATCAGGTGTAATGATCTGCCTCAGACGCCGGTAAAAGAAAGTCGTGTACAACTTTCCTACTGAATAGGAACCTGGATCCGGAAAATCGATGACCACGGCATCAAACGGTTCATGCTCCTGCCCAACCCAGACAAACGCATCGGTATTAACCACAGTCACTTTATCGTCAGTCAAGGACTGTTGATTGAGGTCACGAAGCAATGGAAATTGCGTTGCGAGTTCCGTCATCCCTGGATCAATATCCACAAGCGTCACAGACTCAACACAGTCATGCTTGAGGATTTCCCTGACGGCAAGTCCATCGCCACCACCCAAAACGAGGATACGCTTTGGTTCGGTAGCAGCCAGCATGAGAGGATGAACTAACGCCTCGTGATAGCGATACTCATCTTCCGAATTGAATTGCAAATGACCATTGAGGTACAGTTGAAAACCACGACGATTATTAGTGACAAGGATTCGTTGAAAGCGTGTCTGCTTGGCATGAACCACCGCCTTACCAAGTATGATCTCTTCGGTCCACGTCGTCAGTGAATCCGCCTTGATGATCCCGACAACCAGCAACCCAACGACAAGAAACGCACGGCCCCGAAGTCCTGCCAGTCCACGAGAACTCAGTAAAGGCCGCAGCAAATACGTGCCCCACAAGCCAACCAAAGCGTTCAGGACACCGAACACCAACGAAGTCCGCATCAGTCCCAAGTATGGAACCAACAGCACGGGGAACAGCAGCGACGCAAGCAGGGCACCGATGTAGTCAAACGTGAGCACCTTGGAAACGAGGTCACTGAAATCGAGGTGTTCCTTGAGGATCCGCATCAACAGCGGCAATTCCAATCCCACCAGAGTACCAATGACAAACACTGTCCCAAACAGAACGAGTTGAAACCATTGCACCTGTCTCTTATACACATCTGACGCTGCCGACGACTCCTTACGTGTAGA
>CAJXTM010001074.1 GCA_913061385.1 uncultured Rhodopirellula sp.
GAGATCAGCCTCGGTCTCGTGGGCTCGGAGATGTGTATAAGAGACAGGATATGATGTGAGTTACTGCAGCAACAGTGACATGCTGACCCCAGAGCGTGGATTGAAATGCAAGGCATTCCTGAGTGTTGGGCACGACGAGTACTGGGACAGTCGACAGTACCGCAGCGTGACGAAAATGCGTGACGAAGGGGTAAGCCTGCTGTTTCTCTCAGGAAACTCTGTTTGCTGGGTAAGCCCGTTCAGGTCCAGCGAGGATGGTCGCGAGAACCGCATTCTGTTTCGAGGCGGGCCATATGGTGGTGACTACAAGTGGGCCGAGTTAAGAGAAACGCAGCATGGCCCCTTTCCCCACCGAGGACCTGATGAAGGGTATTTGATGGGAGCGCGTAACGTTGATCCTGTCAACGGTGGCGGCGACTGGATTTGCACTCTGCCCGACCATTGGTTGTACGAGGGAACCGGAATGAAACTGGGTGATACCATCCCCGGTTTGATCGGCTGGGAATACCATGGCGATCCACCCGATGACTTGAAGGGTTTGCTGGTGGTTGCTGAGGGTACGGCTCTGCAGGGTGGGCGAAATCCTCAGCAATGGGCGTCGACGGTTTATCCGGGGCCAGCGGGGAACTTTGTCTTCAATGCATCAACTATCTGGTGGTGTCAGGGATTGTCGAGCCCGCCTGGCCACATGCTGCCGTGGTCGCATTGGTCTCGGCCGCATGGCCCGGATGAGCGAGTGCAGGCAATGACTCACAATCTATTGCGTCGGGCGCTAGCCTGAGTCGTTGTTCGGTTTGTGACCCAAATCCGTGCACCTGCTGCGCAACATCCGTGCACCTGCTGTGCAACATCCGTTCACCCGTTTTGCATGGACCGGGTCAAAATCTATTTGCGGCCTGCAGTGCTGCCGAGTGGCGGTTACGGATCAGCCGCCCATGATTTGGATACAATGTGCCCTCTCAGGTCGGGGGTCCTAATCGATCTTGATCCCGGGTTTAGTTGCAATCTTGTTGAACGATTGTTCGGTACTCCCGTTACGCGCGGCGTCTAAATGAGGAAAAAATCGCTTTAATTGCGCCTAGTTTGCCTGATCGCTCTGCCTTGACAGTAAGCTAACTTCGATAACCTCCCAATCTGAGAGATTGAAAGTCGTGCCCGAATCGCTCATTGAACTCGCTGATCGAATGTTTGTAGGTCCTGTATGGCCCGCATCGATTCTTGTGTGTTTGATGGTTGGTTACACCTTGTTGGCCGTGATTGGTCTGATCGATTTGGGTTTTGACCCACCTGATTTGGATTTGGATCCCGGCATGGACATGGATGTGTCTCTGGAAGGAGTTGGCTTGGGTGCACCGGATGGTCCGGATGTTAGTATCGATTTCTTGCATGGTCTTGGTGCTGGCAGTATTCGAGCGACTAATTTTGGGCGTGTGCCACTTGTAATATGGGGTGGCGTTTTTACCGTCGCCTTTTGGTCTGTTTCATACGGCCTATGGCATACATTTGAGGCGACTTTGTTTTCGCCTCCAGGGTGGTTCTCAAGCAGTTTATTAGCTTTGCCTAATGCCGTGATCGCAGTAGCGGTCACAAAGTGTGTGACTCAGCCGATGCTGAGGCATTTCGTTCCACCGCCAAAATACGGCCATGAAAAGCTGTTGGGGGCGACCTGCGAAATTTGCACCATTGAAGCGACAGGTGAATTCGGACAGGCGAAGTTTCGTACCAATGCGGCACCTCTGTTGCTAAATGTACGAACAGATGGACCTCATATTCCAAAAGGAACAGAGGTTCGAATTATTGGTTTTGATCGAGACAAACGAATCTATAAAGTTGCGCATCTTCAACAGGAGACCACATCGTGATTCTTGCAATTAATTTGCACACTGCTCTGCTTGCACAGAGCCCAAACCCTTTCCTTTCAGGATGGGCAATCGCAGGGTACGCGGTGATCGCTGCCATTGTACTTTCTCTGGCGTTCTTCAAAAAGTACTACATTGTCGTCGGCCCAGATAAGGCTATCGTCAAATCAGGTATGGGCGGCCTGGACGTGACGACTGCGGGCGGGAGATTCATTATTCCTCTGTTCCATCGTTATGAATTCATGGATTTGACTCTGAAGAGTTTTGAAATCCATCGTTCACAAAGTGAAGGTCTGATTTGTCAGGATAATATTCGTGCTGATATCAAAGTTGCCTTTTTTATTCGTGTGGATAACACGCAGGAAGAAATGAAAGAGGTTGCTCAGTCGATTGGTGCAAGACGATGTAGTGAGATTGATACCTGTCTCTTATACACATCTGACGCTGCC
>CAJXTM010001075.1 GCA_913061385.1 uncultured Rhodopirellula sp.
AGATCAGCCTCGGTCTCGTGGGCTCGGAGATGTGTATAAGAGACAGGGCATGGGCAATGCAAGTTCTCACACCAACAGCGATTTACCACTCCTACTTGCTGGTGGTGGGTACGAGTCTGGCGAGTTCAAGAAAGTTGCTTCGCAGGGCGTGCAAAAAGTGCCTCTCTGCAACCTGTTCCTCGACATCGCCCAACGAAGCGGCGTCGCAATCGACTCCTTTGGCAGTAGCACGGGATCTTATTCTTGATCATGTTTACTATCAGTGTTGGAAAGCCACAAGCGTCAAAACAACTTAGAAGCTCGGCGCTGATGGTGTTCACGACACTCGTTTCTTTGTGTCTCCATCCCACCAAATCCGCTGCAATCGAAATCGGGGATGAAGCCGCAAGGGTGGGAGAATTCCTTAGCACCTTCTGCGGAGACTGCCATGGGCAAGGAGCAGAAGAGGGGGAACGCAACTTTGACAATTTCAAACTCCCCGTCAAGACAATCGAGCAGCTTGTCGCTGCTGATGAGATCATAGACCAGCTTACACTCAAGTTGATGCCTCCACCCGACGCAACTCAGCCCAAAGAGCAGCAGCGTCTACAGATCCTCCAGAATCTTCGCCAAGCAATCGGCGACGCAAGGGCGAGATTCGAATCAACCGGCGGTCGCACCGTCATGCGGCGTCTGTCAAACAGGGAATATGAAAACACTCTCGTCGCCTTGTTCAACCGTCGTATGGACACACTGGGTCTGACAGCGACATTTCCAAAAGACGACACAAGCAATCATATCGACACCATCGGGGACACACTCGTCACCTCCGGGTTTCTACTTGACGAATACTTTCAGGCTGCATCACGACTGGTTGATCTGCGTCTGGATAAGGAGCAGATCGCCGAGCAGACATGGCACTTCAAGGATAACTTTAAACAATACGAGGAGCTCGCGGGATCACATAAGAGCGTCTTCCAGAACAAGTTCCTCTGCCTCTACGAACAACCAAACACTGACACTCGGCAAGGCGGCTACGCTCACATTGAAGACTTCCTAGAGGGCGTTCCCGTCTCGGGTTTGTACGAAATCCAAGTGAATGCACAAGCACTTCACAGAGACACTCATTATGACCCCAAGATTTTTCGGATTGATTTCTCTGAGCCTTTTCAGCTCGGCGTCGTTCCAGGTGACATCACCAAAGGTCATATTCATTACCCACAACCTGTTGAACCGCTCCTTGCCAGTGAGGTTGTCCCGGACCTCGAACCCGAATGGCTCTTATTCCGTGTATGGCTTGAAGCGGGGCAAACACCTCGATTTATTTTCCCTAATGGCCCGTATGAGTCACGAGCCTCCGTCATCGAGGCAAACAGACGATACAAAGACGAGTTTAAATCTCCTAAGGTGGGCGTTAGCAGAGCTGCCCTGTTACGCGAAGGTGCCCTGCCACACATCCGCATTGGCGAAATAAAAATTCGAGGTCCGCTGCCAGAACCTCATGGAACAAAAGAAGAGATTTCAGTTTTTGGAGAGGCCGGGTTTAAAGCGGAGCAAGCAATCGAACAGCTCGCAGCCTTTGCTCAAAAAGCGTACCGCCGGCCGCTTACGGATACAGACCTAAATCGGATTAAGAGATTCCATAACGCTCTGCTAGCGAAACATTTCCAACCGAAAGACGCCGCTCTCGCAACCGTCAAAATGATTTTGTGCTCACCATCGTTCCTGTATTTCAGCGAAATTACTCAAGACGCGGATTCGACACTGCAGCCACACGATCTTGCAACACGCCTCTCCTATGCACTTTGGGCCGCACCTCCGGATGAGCGATTGTATCAACTCGCAGGCCAGAACACCTTGACAACAAAACAAGAGCTTGGCCGACAAATAGAGCGTTTGCTAAACGATGCGCGGTCCCGTGCATTCGTGAACGGCTTCCTCGACAGTTGGCTGAACCTACGTGACCTTGGCGATCAACCCCCGCCTCGTAAAACAGCGAATGAGTTTTACGCAGAAGATCTCCCACGGTCCATGAAACGGGAAACACAATTGTTTTTCAAAGACCTACTGGATCGCAACGGGTCAGTCTTGGAATTGCTCGACTCGGACTATACATTCGTAAACAAATCGCTCGCCAAGCTGTACCAATTGCCAATCCTGAACACCATCCGCCAATCTGACGACTTCCAATGGGTCGACTTGACTGACAACGAACGGAGAGGCGGGCTCTTGGGCATGGCAAGCGTCCTGACTGTCAGCGCAAACGGTGTCGATACGTCCTGTCTCTTATACACATCTGACGCTGCCGACGACTCCTTACGTGTAGA
>CAJXTM010001076.1 GCA_913061385.1 uncultured Rhodopirellula sp.
TCTACACGTAAGGAGTCGTCGGCAGCGTCAGATGTGTATAAGAGACAGCAGGAAAGAGAGGTGGTGGCAATGAATGGGTTGTTAAGGGTTACCAGCACGAGATACGCAACGAAGACACTTTTCCGAATGTGCCCGGCTTCATCTACGATGAAAAAGGGAAACGCGGACGCATCTGTCTTGTCGGCGAAACAGCCACATGGAATGCAGATGGAAAGCAAGTAGCAGACGAGCGATTAATTGATGCTGCAGCCTTCAAAGACCTTATGAAGGTAGATGACTGGAATGATGTGAAGATCATTGCAAAAGGAAATCGTATTCAGCATTTTCTGAATGGAAAAAAGATACTGGATTTCACGGATGAACATCCCCAGATGGCATTGAATGAAGGAATCCTCGCATTGCAGTTGCATGCAGGTAAACCAATGTGGACAGAGTTCAAGGACGTTCGTATTCGCTTGGACGATGACAAGTGAGCGTCAGTAAGTCGGCAATGGCAAATGAGGCTTATTTAACTTCAATCTGCTGGCCGATTCACGGCCTTCGTACGATCGTTGGATAGGAGGGACTGCCAGCAAACGCCGCAGTCTGTGCGAACGGGTCCCAATAGCAAGTCTTATGTTTTTGACGGCGTTTCCGCTTGCCCGACGGTTCGCCATGTTTGCTGTGAGTCGATGGAACTGGCACCGGTAATGGCACCTGACTGAATCTCAGGTGGTCATGGCCGGGGTGTTATCAGGTGCTGACAGATTTTGACCTACGGTGAGTGGTGGTCTTTCAGGCAGGTGCCAAGGGAGCGTGACCCAGAAAGAACTACCGCGGCCGAGTTCGCTTTCAAAATCAACTTCCCCACCAAGCAGTTTCGCCAGCTCTTTGACGATTGACAGTCCGAGGCCCGTTCCGGCGAATTCCCTGGTCAATCCTTCGCCATCCAAAACTTTGCGACTTTGCCGGAATTTCTGGAAAATGATTGACTGGTCCTCGCCTGCGATTCCGACTCCGGTGTCACTGATGAGCAGCTTAAAGCGACCATTCTCAACGTCGCTTACCGTGACCTTGATCATGCCGCCCTCAGGGGTGAACTTGATTGCGTTGCTAAGCAGGTTGGTGAGAATCTGTCCAAGTTTGTTAGGGTCCTGATACGCCTTCGGAAGATTGTCAGGAACATCGACAGACAATGAAATGTTTTTGTCTTCCGACAGGGAATGAATCATGTCGCATTGTGCTGAGACAAGGCGACCGAGTTCAAATTCGCTGGATTTTACATCCATCTTTCCAGCTTCTACTTTCGCTAAATCTAAAATGTCGTTGATCATTTCCAGAAGAAGTCGCCCACTTTTTTGAATGTTGGATGCATACCGTCGTTGTTTGTCGTTCAACGAATCAATCCCCTGAAGAACTTCTGAAAACCCAATGATGCTGTTCAGTGGGGTGCGTAACTCGTGGCTCATGTTCGCGAGGAAATCACTTTTTAAACGATTGGCTTCGTAGAGTTGCAGGTTCAGTTGCGCGAGTTGGTCGACTCGTGTATCAAGTTCAGTGTTGACTTCCTGTATCTGATCCTGAGTCTCTGTGAGGTGGCGTAACATTCGATTGAAGGCGTCTGCCAATTCACGGAATTCATCCTCCGTTTCAATTGTGGCTCGTTGGTTAGTATCTCCGTGAGTAATCGCATCACTGACGTCACGTAGGTGGTACATCGGGTAGAGCACAAGATGCCGTACGATGGTGTGCAGCACGAACAGAGTGACCGCCACAATTAACATTCCAAGTGCGACCACGATGGCTCGGATGAATGTTGTTGATTCCCTGGTGCTCTCGTAGGGCATTGTCACTTTGTGCACACGGAACGGAATCTGCGACGCCCGCGCTTCAGGAGGAGCGTTCGGGTCAAAGGTGGTTTCACTCCCTTTGGCCATGTGGCACAGTTGGCAGCTCTGCTTAAAAAACACTGGTATGTAATAGACGCAGTTTCCGTCGTCTGTTTCATACTCATCGAAAAGCGGTTGTTCCAGGTTGGGAGTGATCTGACTCAACGCTTCATTTTCTGCAAACTCAATCGGTTCGGTGAGGTCGGGTCGTTGTTCCCGCAGTGAGTTGGCGTAGAAGGCGACTGAGTCACTTCTCAGTTGCTCAAGAATGGCAGCTTCGATTGGATCATCAGGGGTTTCCCGGTTGGGAAGCTTGGTATATTGCCGGGAATCACTAAGCGATAGAAATTCATGCTTGCTTGTTAATGCTCGATCACCGTTCTCTTTGTCAAAGTTGTCGCCGGTGACGCTGCCACCAATGATCACTTTTCGCAG
>CAJXTM010001077.1 GCA_913061385.1 uncultured Rhodopirellula sp.
TCTCGTGGGCTCGGAGATGTGTATAAGAGACAGGAGAGCCCAATTCCCAACGACTGCAATTTGGCAAACACATGACGATCGACAGGATTCTTTGGCTGCTGAGGAAATGCATCTTTGGTAACGGCTGAATTCGGCACAGGAATGTCCGCTCGAAAAACCGTGACATGGCCTTGATAACGTGCCATTACCGCCACATCACCCACAAGCTCTTTGAGCTCAACAAGTCCCTTGTCATCACAGTCAGCCATTTCAGAGTCATTTGACTCATACAATGCAGCCCGAGTCACATCCTCAACGCTGCCATCAGAATAGGTTGCTAGAACCGCTAACTGCTGGGTCGACGCAGCACTCAAACGTCGATGCTCAGGCATGACCTCAATAGAAACTACTTGAGGCTCATCATCACTTCCATAAGGCATTCCCTGAGAAATCCATCGCGACAGGATGCGATATTCATGACTATCTACATCGAGACGCTTACCCCCACCGTGCGGCGAGGCATTCACCGACTTCTGCAACAACAAACTTTGATCCGGTGACGCGGGTGAAAGCCGGCGCCCACGTGACTCCCGCACCAGATGCTCATAATCCTCTTGGGGCTCAAAACCAAGCAACGACAGTTTGAAGCCATTTTGACCGGCAAGTTTGCCATGACAACCTCCACCGTTGCAACCCAATTTAGTAAAGATCGGAACCACACGTCCTGGAAAACTGACGGCAGCTTCGTTCCCAGTATTCTCGACTTTCACCTTGAAATCAGCGGTTTGGCCGTTTGTGTTCTCTGCAGTGATCATGGCCTCGCCGTCCTGAAGCGGGACGACCATTCCATCGGTCACCTGAACCACTGCCGGTTGATCGACCCGGTATGTCACTTCGTGCGTCATATCACTACGCAATCGACCAGCCGATTGCAGCGAAACTACCAACTGCAACCGCGCATCCAAACCAGAGAGAGTGAACCCACCCTCATGCCCAATGTTATCGAACTGCAATATTGCTCCGGGAGGTGATTTCAGCGAGGTCTTTAAGTCAGACGAAACGCTCTCGGAATCCGCCGCCCAAACATTGGTTAAGCCCAGAACCAAGCAAGCCAAACCAGCGCACCATCGCACACCAATCAGTCGGACTGCGATCTTGTTCATTGAGGAATCTACGCTCATCGAACGCCAGCCTTGATTATCGGGAGACACTAAATCAACTCACGAATAGGTTCATGATCTACAAGATATTGGGGACGCCCGGTAGGATCTGCAATGGTCACCGTTGCCGTGTCGATCCCAAGATTGTGGTAGAGCGTCGCCATCACTTCCTGCATGTGCACGGGTCGCTCGGCTGCCTCTTCGCCCAATCGGTTGGTTGATCCAATCGCTTGACCTGTTCGCATGCCGCCACCAGCAAGGTAGGCACAACTGACTTTGTTCCAATGATCACGGCCCGCCTTATCATTGATTTTCGGAGTGCGACCAAACTCACCCCACACCACGATAGTGACATCATCCAGCATACCTCGCTGCTCAAGGTCGTCGATTAACGCACTGAGACACTGATCCAATTTTCCACCATGATCGCGAACCAAATCAAAGTTCGCACTATGACTGTCCCACCGACCGTAACTCAAGCTCACGACTCGCACACCTGCCTCGATCAGTCTCCGAGCCATCAGAAGCTGTTCGTTACAGGTTGGAGCTCCATCATATTGGTACTGATAAGGCTTACCGTCTCCGTAGCGTTCAACGATCTTTGGATCCTCTTTACTCAGGTCGAGGGCATCAAGCAGTTTGCTGCTGGTCAATACGTCGAGAGCCCTCTGCCCGAATACATCCATGCCAGCCATGGCGCCGGTAATGTCAATGTCCCGCCGCATGGAGTCAATGCTATTCAACAAGTTGCGACGGTCATTCAGACGCTCCATGGTGATGCCATTGAGCGTCATATTCTTCATACCAGGTCCATCAGGTTTGAATGGCGTATAAGCGGCGCCCAAGAACCCCGGGTGCCCTGCATCAGACCACGGCACATGCTTGGTCGGTTTCGCGAGGCCGATGTTAGGGGGCACCGATGCATCGACGGGACCAAACAATTTTGAAACAGCCGAACCGATTGCCGGCCGTCCACCGATACTTTTCAAGTCATTGTTATTCCATCCGGTCAGGCACTGATGGGCATCGTGGCCACCTGCACATCCAACAAGACTACGGATCACAGCCGCCTTGTCCATTTTCGCTGCCAACTTAGGAAACACTTCGCAAATTTCGATCCCTGGCACGTTGGTCTTGATTGCTTTGAATTCGCCTCGCACTTC
>CAJXTM010001078.1 GCA_913061385.1 uncultured Rhodopirellula sp.
GAGTCGTCGGCAGCGTCAGATGTGTATAAGAGACAGTGGCAAGCCTGCAGAGCACAGAAGCGATCAAGTGGTTATCCGGGAATCGCCAACATGTACGCACATCGCTGTTGTCGATCGACTTGTGGAGCAACCGCTTTCGTGAACTCAATATTTCCTCCGCCTTGAGCGATGCCTGCCCAGCCTGCTGCAACGGCGAATATCAGTTTCTGGAAGGTGATCGAACGGTCAAATCCGAAGCCGCCGCTACCTTGTGTGGGCGTGATGCTGTCCAAATCGCAGGAAGCAACAATGCAGTGATCGACCTGACACTGATGGCAGAACGATGGAAAAATGTGGGGCGTGTGCAAGCGAATCCCTTCTTTGTACGTCTGTTCCCGGATGAGAAACACAGCTTGACGCTGTTTCGGGATGGACGAGTCGTTATCACGGGAACCTCAGAAATCAGTGTTGCAAGAACCCTTTGCGATCGATTTGTGGGAGGATGATACGAAGACGTGAACTGCCGCCGACCAACGCCAACACGCATGCTGACTGGTAGCTGGTAAAAATATAATGGTTGCAAGTAACTCTTGTCACGATACCGACGGGTTATCGCTTTTCGTGCTACGACTTAGGTCCTGTGATTACCCGACTTAAATCTCGACACCGATAAACCTCGAGACCCAATACCCCGCCTCGTAAAAAAGTGCCATGACGAAACCCGAAACCGCTCTTGGACGAAGACAGCTTCTCACCTATGCCGCCTTCGGTAGCGCTGCCTTGGCAGCGGCAGGGTCAGGCAAGACAACCGCCGCCGCTGCTGCCAACCCGGCACGCCGAAAATACAACATGAAGAAGTCCATCAATCTGTGGGCTTTCCCATACCCAGATAAAATGAGTCTGCGGCAATGTCTGCAGTTAGCCAAAGATGCGGGATTTGATGGCATCGAACTGAACTATGATCTGGACAGTGAACTGTCGCCAAAATCAGGCACAAAAGAATTTGTTCAGATTCGAAAAATGGCAGAGGAAATTGGTATCGAGATCAGTGGTCTTTGCTCTTTCCTGTTCTGGCCGTACCCGCTAACCAGTAACGATCCTGCAGAACGCGCCAAGGGATTGGAACTGGCAGCGAACATGACTCAAGCAGCCCACGACCTTGGAACCGAGAATCTGCTTGTAGTCCCTGGTGCAGTCCACATGCCGTGGCGACAAGATCATGATCCAACACCAAATGATGTATGTGACAAGAGAGCTCGTGAAGCCATTGGCAAACTGTTACCCAATGCCGAAAAACTCAAAGTCCACCTGAACATGGAAAATATCTTCTTCAACGGATACCTGATGTCACCCATGGAGATGGTGGAATTTGTTGATAGCTTTTCCAGCCAATACGTGCAGGTTCATTTTGATACGGGCAACATCATGGAGTACCAGTTCCCAGAACACTGGATTCCAATCCTTGGCAAACGCATCAAAAATGTTCATCTCAAGGAATATACCAAGAACGGAACAGATCACTCGCTCGAGGCCTTCCGCCCATTGCTGGATGGAACCACCAACTGGCCAACTGTGCTGCAAGCGTTTGATGACGTTGGCTACGACGGTTACCTCACGTTCGAGTACTTTCATCCCTACCAGCACTTTCCCGAAGCACTCATCTATCAAACGGGCGACTCACTCGATCGAATGCTGGGAATCAAACAATTCACGGGCTGACATAGCCGACCCACAGCTGATTCCAACCTTGACGAATCAGTGTACTTAAGTACACTGTTTCGGCGGGATGTGACTAGCAAACGATGAAACAGGAAGCCGCCGGGACAGATCGAAATGGAATTTGAGAACGACTTAGTGGACGAACAGACAGGAATGGAAAGCGACGCAACACGTGAGAATCCGCTCAAAGTTCTGCAGCAAAAATTTGGCCTGCCAGATTTTCGCACAGGACAATCAGCCGTCATCGATCGTTTATTGAAGGGAAAAAATGTAGCATCGGTGTTCCCGACGGGCGGTGGAAAAAGCCTTTGCTACCAGCTGCCCAGCCAACTGTTGCCCGGAACCACCGTAGTCGTATCGCCACTGATCGCCTTGATGAAGGACCAATGCGACGCATTGGCGGTTCGCGGCATTGGTGCAGTGCGTCTCGATTCATCGATGCCTGCCCGCGAATTTGCTTCAGCGATGTCAGATATACGCGAGGGGCGAACCAAGTTGCTGTATGTGGCTCCTGAACGCTTTTTCAATGAACGTTTTTTGGCAATGGTAGGATCCTGTCTCTTATACACATCTCCGAGCCCACGAGACCGAGGCTGATCTCGT
>CAJXTM010001079.1 GCA_913061385.1 uncultured Rhodopirellula sp.
TGTATAAGAGACAGGGATGGGAGTGACCTCGTTCAAAACGCAATCGCGGCATCAAACTATCCGGCTGGTTTCCTGCCAACTAATCTCCCAAATGTCACGCTGACCTCGCAACACCCCGATTTGAATTTCGTGTCAGTTGGTGACTTGGAACCAAGTGGCGTCCGGGTTTTTCAGCAATTTGACGCGAGGCCTGGTCCCCTGGATTTGATCGACGTATGGACGCAAGACCAACCACTCCTCGCAGCTTTTGATTCAACCGTTGGAGAGGTTGCTATTGAAGTCTATGGCGTTGCCGCGGGTAGCTACGCAAGAATTGAGGCGATGGATTCGGACGGTAATCTACTACAACGTACAACCAGTGATCTGATTGCCTCGGGAATTTCTGAGACGGTGCGAGTGAAGGATCCGCAAGGAAGAATTGCTAGCGTTAAGGTTTTTGGTCACGCAGAAACGGACATCGTCATTAGCGAAATTAGTTTCGGTACCAATCCGGTGATCAGCACCGGTCCCAATGGTGGTTGGCGTTTCGAAAACTTGCCCGTTGGTGAATACGCTGTCGATCTAGCTGCGGAACTGTTGATTCATCAATTTGCTCAACCGAGTTTTACGATTGATGTGACGGCGAGTGGTAGCAGTTTGGTTCAATCGGCTGCCAGTCGTGTCGATTCCCCTGGATACAACCCCACGATTCCTGAAGATGTTAATGATAGCGGTGCGGTCACAGTGCTTGATGCTTTGACCGTCATCAATGATATCTCGAGTAAAGGGGCTAGGATTCTGCAGGTCGATGAGGTGCTGACGACTTTCATCGATGTCAATAATGACGGCCGTGTGTCTGCTTTGGATGCTCTGCTAGTTCTAAATAGGCTGAATTTGATTTCCGGTGGTGGTGGTGAGGGTGAAGCCCCAATTTTGGGAAATCTAGTCGAAACGGAGGGCGGGCTAGATGATTTCAGGTTGGGTGATAGCTCGAGCTTGCGAGCCACGGCGTCATGTTTTGCGACGACAGTGGACAGTCATTCCACTGGGGGGATGTTGAACTATGCGGATTCCCACAGGCGTTCCGAAAGTATCGGTAGCAAGAATGCCGATAATGCCGTCTATGGGCCGCTGCGGAAGGCAGCGCCAACGATTGAAAACGCGTTTTTCCCGCCATCAACGGCAGAAAGACAGGTTGAGGTGCATTCGAATACGCTCGAGCTCGACGCTCTAGGGAACCAGTTTGATCCGAAGGCTGTGACACAATTACCAGAATAACCGGAACCTTTTTGCTGATTACTGGTCTAAAGGCCAGTCGGGTTTTTGCGCCCACTGCGAATGGATGCGTAGATTGAGAAAGTAGATAATTTGAGTACTATAGAGCGAGCCGGTAAGGCTCGTGGTTTATAATTAGTTGGGCTCCGAGTCGATTGTCAGCTCAGGGCCTCGAGGTTCGGTTTGCCGAAAATTCCACACACGATACCCGCATCTTCTCGAGAAAATAGATGAGAAATCTGCGTAACTTCCTCTCCAGTAGCCTGAAATCCCGCTTCAAGAGGCGTCTCCCATCTGCGAAGCGTTCGCGGAACCAGACCTCTTTGGGACGTCGGCTTTCGAGCGAGACCTTGGAGAAGCGTGAGTTGCTAGCTGGTGACCTTGTGGGCAATGCGAATCACAACTATCTATCAGCTTACGACGTGAACGCGGACAATAGCATCACTGTGGGTGATGCACTGATCATGCTCAACAGTATGTCTAGCGTTGGGCCTGCCGGCGAGGCCGCAGCACTAGGCGACGACGATTTGATCTACCCCGACGTCAATAATGACGGGCGATTGACTGCTTCGGACGCACTTGGGGTGATCAATGCGGTCGGACGTGGTGAGGGAGTTGGTGAGCTGGTCGAAATGTTTCTCACTGCTCGGGACGCAGACGATAACGCCATTGATATCACCGATGGGGAATACAACATTGCGGTCGGTGAAAAGTTCAATCTTGAAATTGCTTACAGTGATCGGCGAACGCCCAGCGAGGCCAAGGGTGCGTTCCAAATCAAGGCGGACGTGATCGCGAATTTGCCTGATTATCTTGTGCCTGTAATGACAGAAACGCAACGGTTTCGTTACGACAGTGGCGTCGATGATCCAAGCGTGTCGGAGTTGCAGAGCGTAACCTTTACTGAAGAAGGTACGGGTTTAAGCTATGTTTCGCCGGCAGAATCCTTCCGCGCCAACAAGTTCATCGAGATCGCAACCGCCCTGAGTACCTTTGGCTCTGTCTCTTATACACATCTCCGAGCCCACGAGACCGAGGCTGATCTCG
>CAJXTM010001080.1 GCA_913061385.1 uncultured Rhodopirellula sp.
ATAGTATGGTTCGGCGCTGCCATCCTGCAGCCCCGCAACTTTTGGTTGTTTCTTGATCCAACCGGGGCTCACTGATGACGAATCGACCGGGCCAACCGAACCCCGCGGGCAACAGCAACAATCAGCACCTTCCCACTTCGCATCAATCTGCCCTGAATGCTAGTGACGAACTTGGTCTTTCCGACGAACCTCCAGAAGAGGGTGCCAGCCCGTTTTCTTTTGCATCAGCTGAACTCGTCGAGACCCCCATTTCATTAGCCGGTGTTCCAGATCTTAAGGGTAAGACTAGGATTCTGAGTCCAAAATCGACAGGAAATTTAGATCAGCGAACCATCAACACTAGGGCGCCATCAATCGAAGGAATCTCTTCGATCATTGGCAACCGCCTAAAAGATGGCGACACGATACAGTTTGGTGATTACGAACTACTGAACGAAATAGCCCGCGGCGGCATGGGAGTGATTTTCCGCGCTAGGCAATTGAGCCTCAATCGCATTGTTGCCTTGAAAGTGATCCTGTTGGGTCAATTCGCCACAACGAACGACATTCGCCGCTTTCATGCCGAAGCTGAGTCCGCCGCTGTGTTGCGTCACGAGGGTATCGTTCCTGTCTACGCTTCTGGTGAATACGAAGGTAACCCTTACTTTTCAATGGCGTACATTGAAGGTACGACTTTGGCTGAATTGATAGCGAAGAGTCCAATCGACGGCAGAACTGCAGCGAAGCTACTGTCATCCATTGCTGACGCAGTTAGTTACGCACATTCGAAAGGCGTTATCCATCGCGACCTGAAGCCAAGTAATATCCTTGTTAATAAACAAGGCCAACCAATCATCACCGACTTTGGTTTAGCGAAACGTAGTGACACCGACCCAAATTTGACTGGTACAGGTCAAATCATCGGCACTCCAAACTACATGTCGCCGGAACAAGCATCCGGCCTGAATCACCTAACCACAACGCGATCGGACATTTATTCGCTCGGTGCCATCCTTTACGCGACGCTTGCGGGCAAGCCCCCATTTGCAGCGGGGACCATGATTGAGACTCTCAAGCAAGTCTCTACCGAAATGCCCGCACCGCTACAGCGTCTCAAACGCAAGGTTGACAGGGATCTTGAGACCATTGCCCTGAAGTCCTTGGACAAAAACCCCACGAATCGATACCAAAGTGCTTCAAGCCTGAAAGATGATCTCGATCGTTACTTGAATCATCAACCGATCAAGGCTAGCCCTGCGTCCTTTGCGACCCGCACTTCGCGATGGTTTCTTCGAAATCCTGTATTAGCTGTTCTCAGTTCGATCCTGACCGCGTTGGTCATGGCACTGGCAATAGGTGGTCCGATCATCGCTTATCGACAAAGCAAACTTCAGAGCCGCACAAAGCAGTCGCTGGAAAACCAAAATAGACTCGCCGAGGAACTGCGAGGTTCAACCGCGGCGATCAATACCAATTTGATAAAGATTTACACCGAGCGAGGCGATGCGGCCATCAACGCTGGAAATCAACTTGCTGCCTTACCTTCGTACACAGCAGCACTCAGAGGCAGTATTGATTCTGGAAAACCAGAATGGGGACACCGATTTCGCGTGGGATCAATACTTCAGCACGCTGCTGTCCCAATTTCAATGTGGGAATTGCCCGGCCAACCGGCTTCCACTGCGATCAGCGCCGCAAAGGAATACGTCGCTTGCACGACGCGGGGTGGTGACTTGTGTCTTTGGAACACCATTACCAAAAAGAAGGTCTTCAGCAGCACTTCGGCGCGACGCGTTGTCACTGCCAACCTTAAGTTCTTTGATCAAGATACAAAACTTTTATACACGAGCGGCAATCAACTTCGCGTTTTGGACCTTGCTTCACCGAGCACGCCCCTGATCGCTATTCAGCTAAATGCAATCATCCGTGCGGTCGCAATCGATGAATCCAACCAACTCTGTGTTGTCGGCACACGAAATGGTCGTGTCACGTTATTCGATATTCAAGCAGGAAAAGTACTCTACCGATGCGAATCGCACAAATCCACCATCAGGTCTGTTGCGATCTCAGCAAATGCCGGACGAATTCTGTCGGCGTGTGATAGAGGAAAGACAAAACTTCACGATTTGGCAACTGGCAAACTGATTCACACTGCCAAGCAGAACGACAGCACCAACCACGTTGAATTCGCCCCCGACGGGAAAAAGTACCTGTGCTGTTCTGATGACAATACCATGCTGATTCTTGACGCAAAAAATGGTCAAGAATACAGCTGTCTCTTATACACATCTGACGCTGCCGACGACTCCTTACGTGTAGA
>CAJXTM010001081.1 GCA_913061385.1 uncultured Rhodopirellula sp.
GGTCTCGTGGGCTCGGAGATGTGTATAAGAGACAGGCTCCGCACTGGGCGGGCGATAGTCATAGAACAGCGACTTTCCACCCCATGCAGTTTTGATGACCAGCACGTCTTCTTCGAAGGCATCATCCATCGTGATGCCAAAAGTGAACTCAGGCCCGATTTTGCCTCCGGATTCTGCCGGATTGCGGCGAGACCCATAACCGGCAGTCAGGCGTCCGTAGCCTTCGCCATTGTTGTCTCCAACGCCGGTCAAATAGGAAATCCATGCGCCGTCGCATATGTGTGGCTTTCCTTCTGCATCACGCATTTTCTTTAAAATTGGAGCTGTCTTCGGATCGTCAGCCAGATAATCAAAGGTCTCTAGTTTTGCGTGCCCTTCCATATTCGATTGACCAGCAAGAATGAAAACCTTTAACGGTCCCCTACCGGAAACGGTTTGAATGGAAATCAGTGCCGGAAAGATAAAAACGATTACAGCAAAAGTGGTGCGTATATTGAACAGCGGCATCGAGGTCTCAATTTGACGATGTGAAACAGTGATTCGACAGACAAGTTGGGAAGTTTGTGGTCGCAACGGCAGGCCATAGCATTGATCGTACACCAAGCACTCGTGGAGTGTCCCAAGGTATGGCAAGTTTCCTTTCGCCTTTTGTCAGTGCGTGAACTATCGGGGAAAGGTAACTGCCGCTGGGTTGTGCTTTGTTTCGATGTCGGTGGACCCTCAGGAATCATGATGGATTGACTATGAATGCCCAAGAAGAAAAACAGCCTCGTGACAGTAGTCATTCTGGAAATGCCAACATCCCGAGTCCAAAAGGAATATTAGAAACCGTGGTCTATTGCGAAAACTTGACATCAGCCCGTGAATTCTACGAACAGGTCGTTGGACTGCCTGTGGTCTCAGTTGAGCCAGGACGACATGTTTTTTTTCGGGTTGGGCAAGGAATGTTGCTTGTTTTTAATTCGCGCGAAACTGTAAGTGGCACGGTACTTATTGGGAATCATGCCATTCCCTGCCATGGTAGCACCGGGCCATCACACTTCGCTTTTGAAATTTTGCCGCGACAAGTGGATGCCGTTCGGGAACATCTTGTAAGCAGGCTAATAGCGATCGAAGCTGAAATTGACTGGCCAGGGGGAGGCCATTCCATTTATTGTCGTGATCCCGCTGGCAACAGTGTCGAGTTTGCGACACGTGAACTTTGGTTTGATTGAAGAACCAAATTCGAGACAGAATGATCTCAGATCAAGTAGCACTGACAGGTTAGCGTCGGTCAGTTCTGGTGCATTGAAGGCTTGTATCTTGAAGTCCCGCCAGTTTCGTAGTGGGCAGGGATACTGGCTGTTTATCTACGTGGCTTCATGGCCGGTGGATGTTGCTTTAGGATTTTCTTGAGATCCTCGAGGATCTTTGGATTTTGAGCGGCGATGTTCTGTTTCTCGAGAGGGTCGTTTTGATAATCGTAGAGTTCATACTCTGCCGGTGCGGGTGATCTGAATGGTTTCCACTCCACCATTCGATAGCGTTTGGTCCGAATGGCTCGGCCCAACTTTCCGCCTTTTGGAAAACAGTGGTAGGCGTGATCTGATACGGAGTCGGTGGTTCCGTTGAGAATCGGAACTAAACTTTCGCCATCGATTGGCTGGGCAGTCCCGGTTGGCGGTAATCCTGCCAATTCGCAGAGCGTGGGGTAGATGTCAACCGTTTCGACAGGGGACTGATTGCTCGTTCCTGCGCGTGTCGTTCCCGGTGCAACGATGACCAGCGGTATGCGGTTTGCCTGTTCGTAATTGGTGTGCTTGGTCCATGATCCATGATCACCCAAGTGATAGCCATGGTCACCCCACAGTACGATGATGGTATCGTCCTGCAATTGCAGTCGTTCGAGTTCGTCGATGACGCGTCCGATCTGAGCATCCATGTAGCTGAGCGATGCATAGTAACCGTGTATCAGCGTGCGAGTCATCTCTACCGAAAGTGGTCCCTCCTGTGGGATCGGCTTGTACTGATTTAGCTCACCCAGTGTTTTTCCTGCGTACCTTGGTGCGTCTTGGGGCGGTTGCGTGAATTTGGCAGTTTGCAGTTTTGAGCGTTCATAGAGATCCCAATATTTGGCGGGAGCGCAGAACGGAAGGTGTGGTTTGGTAAACCCGAGTGCCAGGAAGAAAGGTTCTCCGGATTTGCGAAATGCCTGCAAACGTTTGATTCCCTCACTTGCAATCCGGCCATCCGCATAAGCTTCATCCTGTCTCTTATACACATCTGACGCTGCCGACGACTCCTTACGTGTAG
>CAJXTM010001082.1 GCA_913061385.1 uncultured Rhodopirellula sp.
CTACACGTAAGGAGTCGTCGGCAGCGTCAGATGTGTATAAGAGACAGCCTCTATTTCCCTGCGGGCCTTCTCAATTGAACTGTGCTCATCAAAATTTATATCCCCCTCGCTCGCCGCTCCGCCATGACAGCTCCCGCAATGTGTGTTCAGCAACGAACGCGTCACCGGGTCCAGAACCTGCGCATTTATCAGGGGCGAACTAGATGCGTTTGACTGCGCTTTGCTTCGCGTGCCGTCAGCAAACAGAACACACACAATCACCGCCACTCGTGTCACCAACCCGAACGCAATTTGCAATCGTTGATCCGATCGATCGCATGCACCAGCGAAAGTGGATTTCCTGAGGGATCTAGGCTGCATGTGTATTCTTCTCGACCGTGACGAGATCATTTTTTTTCTTCTGCTAGAGGTGCTTTGCACCGATTGCAGTATCCCGGCAATTCAAAATTGACGGCTGCAAGGACTCTCTGCTGTTTCAGCCAACGCAGAAACTCAACCAGCCTCCGTTGAACCGAGCTACATGACTAAGGATGCCACCGTACTCGCTGAGGTGAGGATAATCGCTGGTTTACAGTCTACCACGACCCAATAGCATCGAAGCGGTTGAACTGATAAAGAGGTCCAAAGCTGTTCATTAGTCGATGAATGGCAGTTTCGAGCCGCAGCTCTCTTGGGCTGACACGAAGCACCCGACGGTCAGCAACCGTCATCGATCGCCGAGCTACCTCAACAGAGGTTGGCTAGAAACGGTGGCTATACACCACATCAAACACCGGCACCCTCTGGCACGCGGGCTGCCAGACAATTATGGAAAAGTTCATCCCTGATCAGAATCAAAAGTGAGACTGATCAGCCGGACATTAGATTCTCCCTAAGGAGATCAAACAGCAAGATAACTCAGCCACGATTCGCTCGATTCAAACTCGGCATTTCATCGTTTGCCGGTTGGGGTACTGGCAATGTCTCTGGTTTGTCACGCGGACCTGATTCAACTGGCTCAGCGGTTGTAGGTGAAATACGGATAACTTGACTATCCATCCCGCTAGCAGGTACGCCGAGGTAACGCCTCAACAGGCCTCTCGTCTCTGAAAACCCCCGTGTCGCCGTGATGTACTGGAGCTTAGGATTTTCAACGACACCATCATAGTGGCTCATCAACACTTGCAATTCTGAGCTCTTCTCTCGGGCAATCAGTAATGGCAACTCACGCGGCCCGAGGTACTCCAACCACGCCTCGCCGTACTCACTAACTGCTAGTCCTGCAGCAAGCTGTTCTGTTGCCTGACGCAAGGTCTTGAACGCTGGTTCGGTATCCATCAAGACCGATGAACCAGAACGATAATCTTTGTCAGTCGTTCGAAAGCCGTATAGATCGTCGATTTCAACAGGTAGCGAAGTTCGAGGCATTACCGGAGCCCGGTATCGTCCTGGAAACTTACTGTCATAACGATAACGTTCGCGAAAATATGGATCTTTCAGCAGATCAGGAGCCTCAAAACTACCATAGCGATACGGATCGTAACCGTAACCATCAAAGCGATAGGGGTCGAGGTATCCATAACCGCCGAATCCCGAATAGTACCCAGGGTAGCCACCGATCCCGATACTGATATTCAACCCCGATGAGGGATTGTAAGGGCGATAGGTGCGTTCCGTATTCACTGTTTGCCGATGGCTTTCGTAACGCTGAAGTTTCGCGCCTCGGCTAGAATGGTGCCGTCTTCCAAATAGCTGGGCATCCGCCTGTGTGCAATGCAGAACACAGGCGGTTACAGCGGTAATTATCAGTAGACGCAACATTGGGTACTCTCCGACAACTCAAAAACAATGAACTGCTGAACTCTAGGACGCAGACAGCAGTGCAGCGTGACTTTGAGTCAGTTTTTTGAAACGACTTTCATCGCAATCCCTACAATGTGTACAGCACGCCCCACAAAGGCACCGCCGATTCTTCAAGATAGATAAGTGGAATGAGTAAGCCGCAGCGACGTCATCGGGCATACGAGCTCCCAAGTACGAATTCCCAAGTGAGGCGCAAGACCGACGCATCTGATTGTGGTTGTCACTACACCGAAGCAGTTGTGGTGTTCGACAATGGGACTGCCTTTTCAATAGATGAGGCAGGAATCGACGAAGCAAGTGAGTTAGTTTCATGTGATGCTGCGAAGTTGTGTGCGACCGAAATGCTTGGTCGACGAATCACCAACATTGTCATCTGTGAATCAATTCCAACATTAGTTGCTGTCTCTTATACACATCTGACGCTGCCGACGACTCCTTACGTGTAGA
>CAJXTM010001083.1 GCA_913061385.1 uncultured Rhodopirellula sp.
GCAGCGTCAGATGTGTATAAGAGACAGACTCTGTCTTGGCATTCCGGATTTCGTGTTTTGTCGTTGCTATGGCGGTTTCCGCTCAGGTTTGCGGTCAGGGGCCCCAAAGGTTGTCTAGGTCGAAGTTGCCCGAGCCACCTAAGCAGCTCAGAAAGTTGCTGGCTGCCGGTGGCGTCACGTTCGAAGTGGGCCCGAGGGTGAGTGCAGGTGACCCTCCAATCATTGGGGAAACTCGCTACGAGATTTCCTACCGTTATAAAAGTAATGCCAAGTGGCGTTTGACGCGTGGTGATCGGGGTGCTCGGGTAGTGATCATCGATGTGGATTTCAGCCGTGTTCAGTGGAATCCCAAGCATGTGATCTGGTTGCGTGATCAGCCTGATGCAGATGGTTTTTGGTCGGATTCCGTCTTGTTGCACGAATTTGACCACCTGCGGATCTCAACGGATCCTCGCGTCGCGAGGAAATTTGCTGAATTACTTAAGCAACGCAAGGTCATACGACACCAATTGCAACCGGGTGAATACGCAGGTAGTGAACTGACAGACAAGCTGGTTGAACGCGAAGCTCGCGCCGTATTCGATGAGGTGACAGACCTGATCACCATCAGATACCGGGAATTGGATCGTGAGACGTCGCATGGACGACAGGCGTTGCCACCAGGTTCGCAACTCTATGGCCTGCTGCGTCCCAAACCTGCTTCAGGCTCGCCGCGTGGGGCCAGCGATGCCACAAGCGAGGAGTGAATCCGCTTGGGTTGAGCTCGAATTGGAGTAGGGGTTTCGAATGACGCACGCCGTGTTTCAAACGGCTGGTGGTTACCGTGGCTTCGGGCGGCCGTGAATCGGCCACCCGAGGATGGAAGCCTCGGAAATGTGATGGGAATGTCGAGCCACGCTCGGGACTTGTGAGCATCGATTTCCAGGGGACTCAGTGTGTTGGGATGGCGGTATCTGGCTGTTCTGTATGCTGTCAGGGCTATGGGCTTGGCCGCCTCTCATGGTAAAGTCTGTGTTCCCGGCGGCGGCTTCGCCCCGTTTCTTTTACTTGATTGGCAAAGCGACCTGATGTCTGTCGATAAATATGCTGTTTGCCCCTGCGGCAGTGGAAAAAAAATCAAATTCTGCAAATGCAAGGAATCGGTTTCCGAATTGGATGCTGTGCTGAGCATGGTGGATGGTGGACAGGTAGTTCCAGCACTCGACCAATTGTCTTCAATTCTGGAAGAGCATCCTGACGCGGCATGGGCTCTGGCCATCCGCGGGCGGCTGTTGCTGGATCTTCGCGAGTATGATTCATTAAGCGAAAATGCAGACCGGTTCATCCGTTTGCAACCAAGCAATCCATTGGCATTGACCCAGCGAGCAGCAGCAAAGTTGTTCCACGGTGAAGTTGAGGATGCGACGGCCTCGATGCTGGAAGCGCTGACTGAAAGTGGAAGCGATGTCGATTCGTTCGTGCTGGATGTTTCGTCGGTGCTGGCCTATTCACTGGCGCAACGCGGCATCTTTTTGACGGCTCGCGTTTACGCGACTCTGTCCATGATGGCCACCGGATATGAAGGGGGACAGGCATCCGTCTCTGTACTGAGGCAGATGAATGCTGCACCAACGATGAGTCAGCTAATGAAAACGGTCCCGCAGCCAGCATCGCGTCCCGATGATGCAGCGTGGGGTGAACGTTACGACGAAGCTGCCAATTTGCTGCGTAGTAACAAGATCGATCTTGCGGAGTCAAAGTTCGAGTCATTGCGACGAACCGTTCCCCATGAACCAGCAATTCTGTCTGGATTGTTGACGTGTGCAATCTGGCGCGGAGACACCGACGCGCAGTCGGAATTGCTGAAGAAGTTATCCGAATGCGAGTCAGTTGATTTTGAAGGACGAGTACGTCATCGGGCAATGTCCGCTTTGGTCGATCCGACCTCGGCGGAAATTTCGATTCCGATCATGAAAATGCATGGTGACCTTGAGAGCCCGGAACAGACTGAAATGTCGCTGATGGCGAGTTCTCGATTTGTCTCGCTACCACCTGATCTGTTGGCGGGAATGCGAACGACCGAAGACGAAGTACCGCCACGTTGCGGATTCCAGATGCTGGATCGCGATAAGCCGGAATCGCTCGAAGTCCTGCCTCCAATCGATGAAGTCCCCGAGGCGATTGCACTTGTTTTTGTTTACGGGAAACAGACCGACCGAGAGGCTAGGCTTGAAGTTCTTGATGTTCGCAAGCCACTGCTTAGCGAAGTCAAGGAAGGCTGTCTCTTATACACATCTGACGCTGCCG
>CAJXTM010001084.1 GCA_913061385.1 uncultured Rhodopirellula sp.
CGAGATCAGCCTCGGTCTCGTGGGCTCGGAGATGTGTATAAGAGACAGCCATTCTGTGTCGGAGAACTGGTTTTGCGAGCGCTTGAATGTCTTCAACTTGAACATGGAAGCGACCTTGCAAAAGTGCTCGTGCCTTGCCACCCAGGATCAGGAATTGCACCGCACGCGGGCCAGCACCCCAGCCCACAAGATCATCAACAAAATCAGGAACACCGTCGCTGCCCACGCGGGTCTGGCGAACCAGTGACAACGCATAACGGACAACGTGGTCGCTCACGGGTACCTGCCGCACAAGTCGCTGCAAACGGAGAATCTCCTCTGCACCCAAAACTGGGTTTACCTTGCCAGTTGCTGTTCCGGTTGTGCGACGTGCGACTTCAAATTCCTCGTCAAAGCTCGGATATTCGACGTACACCTTGAACATGAAACGGTCTTGCTGAGCCTCAGGCAACGGGTAGGTGCCCTCTTGCTCGATTGGGTTCTGCGTTGCCAGAACAAAGAATGGATCAGCCAGTTCATGCCGATTACGGCCAACTGTAACTTGACGTTCCTGCATCGCTTCCAGCAAGGCAGCCTGTGTTTTGGGAGGCGTTCGGTTGATCTCGTCGGCGAGCACAACATTGGCAAACAACGGGCCTTCCATGAAGCGGAAGTCTCGGTGCCCTGTTGATCTGTCCTCTTCGATGATCTCCGTCCCGGTCACGTCAGCGGGCATCAAGTCCGGTGTGAACTGGATCCGGCTGAAGGACAGGTCTAGCGTTTGTGCCAAGGTGCTGATCATCAGCGTCTTCGCAAGTCCAGGGACACCCTCCAACATCACATGGCCGCGGCTGAACAGGCAGATCATGATTTCATCGATGACCTCTTCCTGGCCAACGATAATCTTACCTAATTCATTCAGAATTCTCTGACGAGCGTCGTGAAGCCGACTCGCGTCGGCCTCGCTCAACGCGTCTTCGCCGGCCGGTGCTCCGCCGTCGGTCGCTTCGGTTGACATGCAACATCCTTCTCTGGTGAGTCAATCATGAGGTTTGAAGGCGTGGAGCGTTTTGCGCTGACCGCCGCATTCTATCCCAGAATAACAGCAAAAGTCGAGTTCCGCGCCATGTCTAGGCTGCTTTCCACCGCTCGATTCCAGAAACACCTCGCCGTAGTGTGCCGTTCGCTGGTCATTCGCGGCACTACATGCATATCGCATCCCTCGGACGCATCTACGCATTTTTCAGGTTTGAGGCGTTTGCCGGGGCCAAACGCAGGTTTCGCTTGTCACAGACGCAACGTCTCTGGCCAAACAATGATGCGTTGCTGTCAACCGCAAAAAAGAGGGATCGCGACGCGAATCATCGAGCCTACTTCCTAAACGCCAACGTCAGATCATTGCGTTTCAGGGATTCACAGAACGCTCTGCAGTCCAAGTGAACGCTAGCTCAGCTGACATTCACCGACGTTTCCAAAGCGAGTTTGGCTCCGAATTCATAGCCCTTTCCACATGAAAGAGTGCTGTTTTCTTGGCTCGGGTGCTGCCAAAAAAAATGAAATCTCGAGGGAGTTCGGCTTCATGACTCGAGAATTGGGTGTGCGTTACAGGGGGATTTCACCTTCCCCGTCAGGTTGTTCCGGGGCGGTTTCAAGGCTCTCGGTTTCAAGGCTCTCGGTTTCAAGGCTCTCGCGTACCTCTTCGTTCGCGGTCCAGTAAAAAATGGTCGCCACCAAGGCGATTAAAATACGGAGCATCTCAAATACTAATGCGACGAGAGTCCCCGAAGCGAGGGTCGGAGGTGCGGGAATGACCTCGTACAAGGCCGCAATTGCCGCCTCCCATACTCCAACGCCCGCAGGTGTGATGGGGAGAGCAGAGGCTAGCATTCCCAGCGGAACAATTACAAAATGCTCGGTCAGGTTGGGCGGATTGCTGTACAGGCCACAGGCAATCATATAAACGCTGATCGCGAACAAGCTTTGCACGCCTACGCTCATCAGCAGTGATGAGCCAAATGCGTATGGGTGGGCGTGAAAGGCCCGTAAAGGTGGTCCTACTTTTGAGATAATGGATCCAACGAATCGCAATTCGCTTCCCCAGTTGATGATGCGGTCGACAGATCGGCCACCCAAAACCAGAAAAATCAGAACGAGGGTTCCCACGCCGAACAGGCTGCTGGCAGCAAATTTCAGGTCGTTGAGATCCTCTGCCGATTCACGCACCTCAGCAGGCTGAAGCAGCAGCATTCCGATCACAACCAGAAACAACAACTGTCTCTTATACACATCTGACGCTGCCGACG
>CAJXTM010001085.1 GCA_913061385.1 uncultured Rhodopirellula sp.
TACGAGATCAGCCTCGGTCTCGTGGGCTCGGAGATGTGTATAAGAGACAGGAGCGTGATTGCCAGAATGATCAGGACCGTTGTCGTCATCGAGTCGGCCCCGTTTCCTTCTCGAACCACGACGTCGGGATATCGATGGAGCGTGCTCGCAGTTTTTCCACCAATCGAGGTACTGTTCCCGTGGCGACGTGCTTGCCTTGCAAACGTTTGCCTTTGCGGCCAGTGACATCAAATCGGAAAATCTGCTGCAGTTGCGGTGTGTTCCCCTCAAGACCCACTAGCTCGTCGACCGACTCGACTCGCCGGATGCCATCTTCGAAACGGCGCACGTGAATGATCAAGTCAATTGCCGACACAATCTGTTCGCGAATTGCAGAAGACGGCAGTTCCATGCCGCTCATCAGGACCATGGTCGACAGACGGGAAATGGCATCACGAGGACTGTTGGCGTGGGCTGTGGTGAGTGATCCGTCGTGTCCGGTATTCATCGCCTGCAGCATGTCTAAACATTCGCCTGCTCGAACCTCTCCGACAATGATCCGGTCCGGCCGCATTCGCAGTGCGTTGACCACCAAGTCGCGGGCTGCGATGGTGCCAGTGCCTTCCACGTTGGGAGGACGCGTTTCCATGCGTACCACGTGCAATTGATCAAGCACCAGTTCGGCGGCATCTTCGATGGTGACAATGCGTTCGCTTTCGGGAATGCTCTCGCATATTGCGCCCAAAAAAGTACTCTTGCCGCTACCTGTTCCCCCACTGACCAGAATGTTAAGTCGCGATCGAACAACGGTCGAAAAAAAGCCTGACATGCTGTCGTTGAACATTCCCAGTCGATGGAGTTCGTCGCGTCTAAGTCTGCGTTTGCCAAAACGTCGAATGGAAAGTGTAGGACCATCGAGCGTCACTGGGGGTAAGGTTGCATTGACCCGGCTGCCATCAGGCAGGCGAGCGTCCACCATCGGCACGGACTCGTCGATGCGTCTTCCCACACGTGATGCGATCCGTTGAATGATTCGGGTCAAATGATCGGCATCGCGAAATTCGACACTGGTCAATTCGAGATTACCGTATCTCTCCACATAAACCTGGTGCGGGCCGTTCACCAGAATGTCGGTCACTGATGGGTCTGCCATCAAGGAAGCAAGGGGCCCCAGTCCCAGCGTTTCTTCTAGCAAGTCGGCCGACAAACGAGAACGCTCGGCTTCATTGAGTGGAAGTTGTTCACTGGCGGCGATTTCAGCAACAAAGGCATCCACTTCCCCTTGTAACTGCTCGCTGTCTGCACTCAGGAGTCCGCGACGGTCCAAGTCATCGAGTAATTGACCGTGCAGGCGACCTTTGACGGTCACCGCCCGTCCACGGCGAGCACTTGTGTCGGCTTCGCTGGGCTGGGTCTGGACAAGCCGATCAGGTTGGGTCTTTTCACGCTGCAGGCGGGTGGGACGGCCAATTTTACCCAGCCGTGTACGTAACTCAGATTCGGGCGTTGATTCACTCATCGATCACTCCGCCGCCGTTGGTGTGTAGGGCTGTTCCTCAGAAAGAGCTGCATTGTCAGTTTCTGGCTGCACGAGCGTTGGTGAGTTGGATTGTGTTTTGTCCTGTGCTCCGGCTGATACCTTTGTGAGCAGGTTGTTGGCCATCGTCCGCATGGCTTTGGCCACGCCCATTTTGCTTCTTGATAAGATGATGGGACGGCCGAGGTTGGCAGCCTCCAGAACTTTGCGGTCGTATTTGATGACTGCAGCGACCGGTTCGTCCATTTGCTGCTCAACTTCAGAAGCGGACAGGCTGCCGGCACAGCGTTGGTGTCGATTGAGAACCAGTGTGCGATCGCTTTTTCCGACATCCAGCTGATCCAGTGTCTTCAGCATCGCTGCTGTTCCAGTGAGGGTAGGGACAACGTTTTCTGTGACCACGCATACATGGTCAGCGCGGTCGAGGATCGCCAGAGTGGTTGCATCAAGCAGCGGGAATGAATCAACGATCACAAGGTCGTATGCCGATTTTGCTATCCCGAGAATGATGGACATGCATGTGTCATCGATCTCCGAAGCTTCGGCAGGTGTCGGTGGTGCCGGTAAGACATGCAGCCCCGATTCGTGCTGGGTCGTCACTTCACGCAGCATGGTTGCGTCGAGTCGATCCTGCATGCTGGCGATGTCCGCGATGGTTATTGTTGGCGTCAGGTTTAACAGTGAAGCAGAAACCCCCAGTTGCAGTGACGCGTCAACCCTGTCTCTTATACACATCTGACGCTGCCGACGACTCCTTACGTGTAGA
>CAJXTM010001086.1 GCA_913061385.1 uncultured Rhodopirellula sp.
ACGTAAGGAGTCGTCGGCAGCGTCAGATGTGTATAAGAGACAGGTGCCACTCTGTTCATGATTGTGACAGGATCAGCACCGCACAAGGCGAAGAGTGTAACGGAGTGCCTAAAGTCGGTACGACGAAACACCATTCGCAAAGTTTCCGCAGCCGAGCAGGGTGAATTGCTCGACATTGCGATGAAAGCAATGGCAACTAAGCCCGAAGATCGATATCCCGATGTTGCCAGTTTTCAGAATGACATTCGCGCCTATCGTGAGCACGCCGAGAGCATTTCACTGACGGTGCGAGCCACCGAAGATTTGGAACTGGGGCAAGGGGAAGCGTCCTATGCGCCCTTGTCTCGAGCAGCTTTCCGCTATGAAGAGGCCTTGAAATCGTGGGGGGATAACGAGAAGGCCAAGCAAGGGTTGGAAAAGACCAAATTGGTGCACGCCAAAATCGCTTCCGATAAGGGCGATTACGACTTTGGATTGTCCCTCTTGGATAAAGACAACCAAGAGCATGCTGATCTGATCCATCAGTTGAATTCGGCGATTGAACTGCGAGATTCACACGCCGCCCGAGTCGCAGTCTTGCGCAAGGCAGCGATGGCTATGCTTGCCTTTATCATCATCTTTGGGTCAGGGGCACTGTACTTTATCAATGCATCGCGGTCGCAAGCGTTGGTAGCTCAAAAGAAGGCCGAAGATGCGAGAGAGGAAGCGTTGGCAGCCGAGGAGAAAGCGGTTGTAGCCAGAGTAGAGGAGCAGGAGGCGAAGGAGAAGGCGTTAGCAGCCGAGGGTAAGGCGGTGGTGGCGAGAATCGAAGCTGAGGCATCGGAAAAAAAAGCCGTGGCAGCTCAGTTCAAAGAAAAGACGGCAAAAGAGAACGCGTTGGCAGCTGAGCAAACGGCGGTGCGAGCTCGAAAGCAGGCCGTGGAACAAAGGTCCCGTGCAGTATACGAAGAGTACATATCAAAGATCGCTTTGGCTAAGGCAAGGCTCGAACGTAATGAAGCTGATGGTGCACGTGAGATCCTTCTCGACTTGCGGTCAAATGTGAACTCAGTGAAGCGAACCCAAGGATGGGAATGGCGATGGTTATGGCGGCAGGCAAATCAGTCCACAGCATTGGGTGTCGGTGAGTTCCCTGTGATTGATCTTGCCGTAACCAACGACGGGACAATGGGTGCCATCGCCGGCGCTGATGGCCGCGTTCAACTGATTCGATTGGGGTCACAGACCATGCCAGTTGAGAGAGTTATGTTGCCTCTGGAAGTGCTTGGCGATATGCGTGCCACGACGGTGGCTCTGTCATTGGATGGTCAACAACTTGCCATTGGGACTGCCGAGGGGAATGCTTTTGTTGTGACCGGGCTTGCTGACATCGCCAGCTTGCCTGAAAGAGTCATTTCAACCGCTGCCCACAAACGTGGAATTACCGACATGTGCTTTGGCAGTGATGGAACATTGTGGACTGCGTCTGATGATCGAACCGTGAAGTCATGGAAACAGGCTTCCGATGGTGCTCTTGTTGAAGGAGTGGTTGGTTGGCATTTTCTGCCTGTGCGACAGATTGCGTTAGCTGATCGGGGCGGGGAAACATTTTTGGCAGCGGTAGTCGGAGACGGAAAGACCGGTAAGGTTGTTATTTGGGAGCAAACTGAAGGTAGCGACGGTTCGGTTTTGAAATTACTTGGGCGTATGTCAGATCATCCCGTACCACCCTCGGCTGTCACGTTTGACACAACAGGTCGGCGTGTGGCGTCGGGTGACATCGCGGGAAATGTCTTGGTTTGGGATAGATCCGAGGTGTCTGAGAAAGGCGAAGAGGAATTTCGTAAATCCATTGAGAATGCGGTGAAGCAAACGACTACGGGTGCGACCAGGGTAACTGCGTCCTCGACCCCTGATGTGATTGTTGGAGTTGTACTGAAGGATATTGAAATGGATTCGGATCGTCGGCTTGTGCCCTCTGTTCCGCCGAGCGATCGCGTACCTGCCTCGACCAAAGCACATGGCGATGCCGTTGAAACCATTCGTTTCAGCGAGAATGGTAAGTCGTTGTTAACAGCATCAGATGACTACACTGTCAAACTCTGGGATCTGAGCACTGGTGCGGTCAGCCAGACCTTGAGGGGGCATGGTGGATGGGTTGTGGGAGCGGATTTCGTTGCAGGAAAAGATAATGTTGTCATTTCTGCATCGGATGATTCGACAGTGCGTTTGTGGAACGCAAAAACCTATGTCTGTCTCTTATACACATCTGACGCTGCCGACGACTCCTTACGTGTAG
>CAJXTM010001087.1 GCA_913061385.1 uncultured Rhodopirellula sp.
GAGATCAGCCTCGGTCTCGTGGGCTCGGAGATGTGTATAAGAGACAGGTCTAGGTGTGATTCTTTCACCCGCTGCGACTTCGCTTTTTAATGCGGACGGGGTGGGGGCATCGGCAATCAATGTTGTCGGGAAGATCGATAACAAGCGGAATCACGGCGACAAACGTTCTGCAGTTGGTGTTCGAAATTATTCCGGAATTTGGGACAGCATCGTTGAAGTTGGAAAAGATGAATCTGGTGCGTTTGATGAGGTTGATATAACGGCGAGCTCAACCGCATTCGAGCGTGAAGAAGATGAATCCTACAATGAATTCGCTGTGATCTCTCAGGTTCATGATATTGATCTTTCCATTAATCTTTCCACCACCGCTGCCAGTGCGTCCGTTGGAATCTCTTACACGTCGAATGAAATCGCTGTCGACTCACATTCGCTCGTTTCTGACAGCCACATCACAGACATTCGTACGATGGACATTGGTGCGACGAGTGGCGGTTCCATTCATTCGGTAGGCAGTAGCAGTTCGCTGAAAATTGGAATTGCCGAAACTGTTTCACTTGGCTTTCTTGGGACATTTGTGCTCAACGTCATCGAAAGCGAGACCAAGGCGGAGGTGCAAGGGGGAAGCATCCGGGGTATCGCTAATGCAGCATTGGCAGCGGCACCCGCGGTTTCTTTGAAACTAGAGGCCAAGGACAAGGCAACGGTGTCCGCGTTAGCGGTAGTCGGCCATTTCGGTGTGGCGGCAAACAAAGGTGGGGTGAATGTCACACTGGAAGTGCCTTATTCAACCACCAGAAACTGGTTGGATAACGAGACTAACGCTGGTGTCATTGGCAGCGCAGATGGCGAGGAAAGAACTCGCATCGAAGTAGAAAACGATGTGTTAATGTTGGCAGTTGATGAGAGTAGGCTGTTATCGAATAACAATTCGGTCGCATTCGATATCAGCGGATCAGATGGAATGGCGGTAGCGATCAATGCTGCCAGTGCAATATCAGACAACACTGTGGCGAACGATGTTGTTGCAAGCGTCAGCAACGCAGGGATGGTGGTTGACGGCGATATCACGGTCATGGCGACGATGCATCCCCTGCACGAGACGCTTACGCGAGCAATCGACGTTGCCATCGCCGGTGGTACTGGTGCATTTGGGGGAGCAATCGCCGTTTCCAAGGCGGTGGCAACGTTACAAGGTAGTGTGAAGGCTGCGGTAGGTGCAGGCAATGGTCCGGAGACTTCGCTCAAGATTGGTGGATCTACAGAAGTCATCTCAAAGGTCATAAATGAGAACAAACGAACAAACGTTGTTTCAACTGCACCCGCGTACGCTGTAGCTCTTGCGGGAGCTCCCGAAGGAGCAAGTGTCTCAATTTCCGCAGACGGGAGCGTGGCGCAATCGATAAGTAAACTTGAGTTAGACGCGACCGTGACGGGAGCAAAGATCGAGTCCAACGGTGGAGTGAATGTTTTATCGGAGGACAAAATTCTTTTGAAGACCGACACAAAGGCGGTGTCTGTGAGTCTGGCGATTGGGTTTTCGGCAGGTATCGCATTAACAAAATCACAGACCATCAATGCAAATCAGGTAAGTGCTTATATCGCCGATTCGTTGGTGACATCTGAGCAAGAGAACGTGCGAGTCAGTGCACTGGGGGGATCGACACTCTTGCCTGAAGCGACGACGACCGCCGTGGCTCTTCTTGGTGTTGCGGTTGGGAACACGAACATCGAGGCCATCTATCGAAATGATCAAGGATGTGATGATGAAGGTGAATGCGGCGCGAGTATTTCGGCGGAGATCAAGGAAAGCAGTAATGTGAATGCTGCGTTTGGTGGAGTGTTCGTGCTTGCCAATTCTAACGCTTCCGCTTCGTCCAGCGTGAACGCACACACTGCAGCTGCTGCGAACGTTGATGTTGTTTCACAGCGAGTTTGGGTTTCACCGACCGTTGAGGCAACGATTGAACAATCGCGAGTGTACGGGGCGAAATTGCTTGTCGAGTCTAGTGCGAATGACAGTGCGACAGCGCAGATGCGTGGTGGAGATGGCGGTGTAGTTTCTGTCAATGTGGCCAACCTTTACAGCGAGGCCAAGCCAGAGGTTACCACGACGGTATCCGACAATTCCGATGTTTATGCGCAGACGCAAGCAATCATTACTGCAATTGCAACCAGCAATGCGGAATCGTTGCTTGGTGTCCAGCCCGAGAAAGATGATTTGGAAGAGAATCTGTCTCTTATACACATCTGACGCTGCCGACGACTCCTTACGTGTAG
>CAJXTM010001088.1 GCA_913061385.1 uncultured Rhodopirellula sp.
ATAAGAGACAGCATATCATCATCAAAGGGCTGCAACGAAAGAACCACGCGCGGCCCATAAAGGCTACGGATCGTTTGTGCTATCGAAAGTGCGTTTGGATGTAGGAGAGTGAAAACTCGGGTCACGTCATCTTGAAAGACAATCAAATCATCCTGATATTCTTCGGTCGTCATCAACCTGATCGCGCCGGTCGCCTCTTCTTCGCGATACCACAGCCCACTGATCTTGGCCATGATTTCGATTGCATCGATCACACGTACATTGCGCAGTGTGAGCGTGACGCTTTTCTCCGCCGCCTCTGGCGTTGCCACGATGTTGAGTCCCGACGCCTCGCTTAAAAGATCGATGACTTCTCTTACACTTCGCCCATCCGTTTGAAAGGTCTCGAGTAGCTGGTTCTTTCCCGTTTCGGTCTTAGAAGTGCGAAAAGATTGCGCATGAACTATCGGGTTAAACAACAACAATCCGAGAGGTATCAGCATGCATCGCACGACGATCCCGATTGAAGGACATGTAGTCAGTTTCGAATTAGCGAACATATTTTGTCCCGCCCTTTACTTTGAGCATTAAACTGCCGGAACGACTTTTTTCAGCAGGCGGCAGGGCATTGATTTCGGTGGCAGAATGAACCTTCTCGGCTTTGGATGCAGTTGACGAGGCATCCTCAGAAGATGCATCAACTTGCGCACTTGGCTCGGAACGACCATGAAGTGCTTCGTCCAACGAAATGCCAATGACGCCCTTTTGGCGATTCGACATCACATCAGCGATGTGGTCCTGCCGCTCATCAGTGAAGCGCGTGACCACTTCCTTGGACGGATTCTCAAGGAACCAAGAAGCATCCAAAGTTACTTTGGACGCGGGCGAAACGGACGCGGGTACCTCTCGCCAAATGGCTGAGCACCCCATGGTCCAACTGGTCGAAATAACCAGCAGCAAATATCCAGCTCCCCGAATCTGGCGACCGTCCATGGTTTCCGAAAAATCCAAATAAACAATGGCGCACCTGCCAAAACCAGCTTCTATTCTCCCGGCCTAACCTAGCGACTTTGCTCGGTCCCGCATTGGCACGCTGCACGCAAACGGCGCCCGGGAGAATGCTATGGTGAAGGATCGTTCGAAACGGCTGCTAACAATTAACATTTGTTTTGATTTGCCTAACGATTATCCGGATTTTTCCGTTATTCGGGGCACTCGAACAAGGGTGGATAAAATTCGTTAATCATTATCGTTGCCTTCATTGCTCGTCTTCTTGGCTTTCGCCGGATCCGGAGGTGATGGCCTGAAAGATAGCAAATGATCTTCATCCAGATCTTCACTACTCAGATCATTGATCTTGAGCCGGATTGCGCCGTCTTCTTCAAACGTCGGGCTAGCAAGCAAAACGTCATCATCAGATAACTGCAACCGAAAGGGGCGACCATCGGAGACTCGGTATGTACGCCCGGCGGCAGACACATCCGCTTGCTTAATGGAACTCGTCCTGACCTGGGCGACTAACCGAAGTTCTGGAAGCGTGGAACGTCGACGAGCAACCTGCTCCTGCCCTTGGCGAAGGGCGTCCATCTCTCCCTGCATGGCATCAATTTTCTCCGTAGCCAACAATAGTCTCTGCATCAATTGTTGATTCTGCGAACTCAATTCGTCTAATTGCTTTTTCAAAGCTCCCATCTGCTCAACATCTCGAATGGTCTCGAGCTGAGCCTTGATCTCAGGGGATTCAGTCGTCGGATCAACAGTGTTGGGCTGTTGTGCCGCGAGTGATAGGGCAGGAATGAAGGCTGCGACGATGAGAAACTTGAGTGGAATTTGCACGATAAAATCCTTTGAAACGACGGTTTCGATTTGCTGCACGTTTAAATGCTTCGCCAGTTGCTCCCGTCGGTCTGCGGCTTTGGAAAGCGGTGCAGCCAGAGCAATGCATTGCGACACCAAGAATTGGTGTCATTAAGAGCGGGCATCATGTAAGAGCTGGCGTCATTAAGAGCTGGCGAATTAAAGAGTCTGCTCAGGCTTCCAACAACTGTCAACGATAAAGATTTCGCGTCAATCCTCATCTTGGCCCGGCGGGGTGCTGATCCTTTCCGTTTCGCTGCGAATGCAAGCGACGATTTGCGGATAGCAGCTCACAGACACCAATCACTAAGAATGCCTCGTGGTCTAGCAAGCCACTCACGTGCTGGTGTCGTCCAGATTTCCAGTCCCGTTTCAAACTTTTCATTCTTTTTTATCTGTCTCTTATACACATCTCCGAGCCCACGAGACCGAGGCTGATCT
>CAJXTM010001089.1 GCA_913061385.1 uncultured Rhodopirellula sp.
CTACACGTAAGGAGTCGTCGGCAGCGTCAGATGTGTATAAGAGACAGCTTTCACCATCGACGAGCGCAACGATGTCACCTGTCGCTTGTAGCACGGAGTCCAAAAGTGTGATGCCGCTGAAATATCCCCCACCTTCTCCCACAAGATTGATCGCGACCGAGAGCCCAAAAGCCAAGTCTGTTACGCCAGTACCGGCCTTTGCTGCGTTTGTGGTTGTATCTGCGGTTGTTGCTAGGCTGCCAGCTACGGATGTTGCCCTTACTGCATCCGTCAGGTGGATTTCGATGTCGTTTAGAGTAGTAATCGAGGCATTTTCTACCGCAACGCTTACTGATCCATTCAGTTCCACTGCTGCGCCGGAACCCGCCAAAGCCGTGTTGCCACCAAACGAACTGGCGATTCCAAACCCCGAACTAAAGTAGCCCGAATCGTTCACTGCCGAGAAGCTTACATTCCCGCTGCTTCCCTGTTGCTCCACAGCGACATCAGTGATTTCCGCTTGCACATTTTCCACGACCAGATTAACGCCAGTTGCGACGGCCGCCGCTGCCCGTCCATTTGTTCCTCCCGCATTACCTGCTTCCGTTTCACGCTTGATTTTGTTGGACACCACCGCACCCGACACTGCGATGGCGGTTGAGAAACCGCTGTCTTGGGCACTGACATTCACACCACCACCAATTGTGAACGTGTTTGTCGAATCCACACCATCCGTGTCACCTCCTAATTGTGCTGATGTGGATCGTGAGAGATCGTTCAATGCAAGCGACGCCCCGAACCCTTGCCGCCCGGCAGCGCTAATGGTGCCTGCGATGGTAATCGCGTCGAGTTTGCTTGTGCTTTCAACGACGAGGCTTGCCCCTGTACTGTTTGCTGCGGAAGTTCCCACATTGATTTTCGCTCCCTCACCGATCACCGAGGTCGTCTGATCATCAACGATTTGGTTGAGGTTGGCGCCATCCACGGCGAGTGAATTGCCTCTTGATGCAGAGGCAACAACACCGACCAGCAATCCTTCATTCTGAGAGGCTACCTCAAGTGAGGATGCATTGATTTCTGAGCCATCCTCGACCGTTGTACTACTGACGGTTTCGACGACATTACCTACCGCCACCGCTCCAATGGCCGTCTGGCTATTTCCCTCGCCAAAGACGAGATTTGGATACTGTCGCGATGCACCCTTGTTAAGAAACCTGCCGACCGGAATGCCAGGCAGATGCATCGTGCCCCCGAAAGTGATCAGGTCATTCCTGGCGGTAGAAACAAAGGAAGCGTCCTGTGAATCATCGAGCGTTTGGTCTACGTTTATTCGCGCGCCCTCAGCTATTGTTGTATTAGACGCTATACGCAGATGTGCATAACCGGATGAGATACCGCCCGCCGACTTTTTGCCACTACTGGCATTCGCCTGTGTCCAATGGTCAACAACTGAATTTTCTAGGCCAAGGTTATCGTCTAGCAGTACCGTAAGGTTTTCAGTGACCGCTGTCGCCTTTGCTTTCTCACGGCTCGTGTCGCTTTTATATTCCCAGAGGTCGCTTTCGTAATCTTCGGTGTACAAATTCACCGATACACCATCGATCGTTCTCAGATTCTCATAATAATCGTTCTCTTTGATTACCCAGTCACCAGGCATCAGGGCTACCTCATCGAGGTACCAATCCGAACTGAGGTAATCTTCGGTTGATAAATCTAAACTGCTCCCACTTTGACCGGAGTAGGTGTACACTCCCCCGATTGAGCTTACGGCCAGCCAATCACTTTCCGATTCATATGCGATATCCGCGAGGTTGAAGGTGACCCCACCATGATCGCTAGTCGGTTGGTAGAGATAAATTGCGCCAATGTCACCATCGACGAAGGCCCCCTCCACTACTTGCACGCGCTGCCCAGCCTGAACTATCTGGGTTCCGTCGTCTGATCTAAAGTCAGAAAACTCATCATGGTCGTCAGTTACAAGCACACGATCACCTGTTGTCAAACTGGTTGACCCCGCATCGCTTGTGTACGTTTCTTCAAAATCGCTGTACTTATAGGTTGTAGGCTCCTCAAAAGCGTTGATCACGGGCATGATCCAAAGGCCCTCGATCTTGTTTTCTGCCTTAGAATTTGAAGAGATCTCACCTCCGACATTGAGTTCAAGTCCACCCAAATAATTGATTGTGGATTCACCGGCGAAATCCGTGACAGGTGCGCTGACTGACCAAGTGTTTCGCGGTTTTGCGTCTGTCTCTTATACACATCTGACGCTGCCGACGACTCCTTACGTGTAGA
>CAJXTM010001090.1 GCA_913061385.1 uncultured Rhodopirellula sp.
GATCAGCCTCGGTCTCGTGGGCTCGGAGATGTGTATAAGAGACAGATCCAGTGCTGCGCGAAGACTTCGCGCCGATCATTTTCCGATTTGTCTCGATTCATGCTCTTTCTCCCATCCTGACAGTATGCCGTCAGCATGGCGGAATCGTTAACAAGATTCACGACACGAAATGCAAGAAACCGACTTGGCTCGCAAAACAGGTGGAAAAATCATCGCTTTTCGTACTTGCTCCGTGGGGAATCAAAGATTTACGACCGTGTGATTCCTCGGAAACCTCGCCACTCAGTTCGGGGGGGTGTGTTTGGTGCCGCAGGTTCAGCTAATCCAGCCCAATACGCCGATGTGTTCCCAGCCAATGTTCCCGTTAGCAGGGATACTGGTTAGCAGGAATATTGGTTAGCAGGGATATTGGTCGTAACCGTTGTCCACAGGCCGACCACGTGTGGATTCAATTGACTGCCTGCTTTTCGGCAGACACGGCGCCATTTTGGGCTATTTCTCACCAGATACCGCACCCGCCACGTTTTCAATGTGGTCCCTTACTCTGCCGAATGCGTTGAGCACGGCGAGGTAAGCGACGCATACCTGTGGCGAAATGGTTCCTTCCGACAGATCAGAGAGATGCTCGCGTCTGAGTTGTTTGATGTGTTTACGCAGACGTTTGGATGCACTTTCGGTTTTGGTGACAACGCCGGGATCGTTCGCGGCCAAAGCCTTGTTCACCAGGTCGAGGTATTCCGACGACATCTTATTGAGAGTCTTGATTCCCGCTCGCTGGGTTTCCGTGAATCGTTCACCATCTCGACGCAATCGGACATCAAACTTGTGGATGTTGACGATGTAGTCACTGATCGACTCATATTCGTCTGCCATGCGGAATTGTTGTCTTGCCTCGACGGCAACAGAGTGTGGGATGTCATTCGACAACAAACTGGTTACATGTTTGGCTATCTCATCTTGTACTGCGTCCAACACTTGTTCGCGATGCGACAGTTTGTCTGCAAGCTTCTTGTCGATTTCATCCTGTTCATAAAGATCATCGATCCACACGAGCATCTTTTCACAGCCAATGGACATCTTTTCAATCTCTTTACGTGATTGCTCGATTGCCAACAAAGGTGTCTCGAGCAGTCGCATGTCCAGATCAGTCAAGCTCGGCTTTTCCTTGAAGTCCTTGGAGGGCACCATTCTTTCCAGTAGGCGAACGAAGAAGGGCAGGAAGGGCAGGAACAGAAGCGTGTTGACGACGTTGAAAATCGAGTGAGTCAGGGCAATTGCCGCTGTCGTATAGGGGTAAGTCTCGTTTCCTCCATCTGTCTTCACCATCTCAGAAATAGAATGTGGCTTGTCGCCAAACCAGTCTGGTAGGATCCATTGGCAAAAGTCCATAAATTGCTGGATGAATCCGATGTACCACCAGAAGATCGACGTGATCCACAGTACCCCGATCAGGTTGAAAATCATGTGGAAATAGGCTGCCCGTTTAGCATTCGTAGTTGCTCCCAAGGAAGCAAGCAGTGCTGTGATTGTGGTTCCGATGTTCTCACCAAGGACCAAGGCTGCAGCGGTCTCGTAACCGATCACTCCCGTATAGGCCAGAGAGATCGTGATGCCGAGTGTTGCCGAAGAAGACTGAACCAAAGTAGTGAGTAGACAGCCCGCCAAGGCGCATTTGAGAACACCCAGATAGGTTTCAGCTGTAAAGTACTGGAACGAACTTTCGAATTGCGGATAATCCCTGATGCTCGCACAGGCGTCTTTCATCAGTTCGAGGCCAAAGAAGACCATTCCCACGCCCATGATGGCCATGGCCCAGTAACGCCAACGCTCGCTTTTCGAAAATAGAAAGAAGATGGCGGCGATCCCGAGAAGTGGTAAGCCGTACTTGCCAATCTTCAGTACCAGGATCCAGCCCGTGATGGTGGTACCAATGTTGGCACCCATGATCACGCCTATCGCCTGTGAAAGTCCCATGACGCCACTGTTGACGAATCCGACGACCATCACGGTTGTGACAGAACTCGATTGGACAACGCATGTGACCACGATGCCGACGATCGTGGCAAGAAATCGATTGTTGGTGACGATCCCTATCAAGCTTCGCAGGCTTGCGCCGGCAACCGCTTGCATACCGTCGGACATGTTCTTCATGCCGAGGAGGAAAATTCCCAATCCGCCCATAAGGCCGAACAACAACTTTATCAGTGCGTCGAATTCCAAGTTGCCACCGCTGTCTCTTATACACATCTGACGCTGCCGACGACTCCTTAC
>CAJXTM010001091.1 GCA_913061385.1 uncultured Rhodopirellula sp.
GCCATCTGGTACGAAGGCTACTCAATAGCGTGCATTGGTTCTTTCGTGGAGATGATGGGAACGAAGATGACTTCGTTTCCGATCTGCAGACGCTGATGCAGGATGCGAATGAGAGGATTCTTCATGAGTCTGCCAGAAATTCGATGGTGAGAGGAATGGGGGCGACGTTGACACATCGTATTTGAAGGCGGATGTTTGTCGTGCATGCAGGAGACAGTAGGTGCTATTTGTATCGCAATGGTGCAGTCGAGCAATTGACCACGGATCATACATTGGCAAGACAGATGGTTGAGAAGGGTGGCATGCGGCTGGAGGATGAGTTGACCAGTCGCTGGAGCAAAGTGTTGTGGAATGTGCTGGGTGGAACTTCAAAAGATGAGGTGGTCGCCGAGGTGAGAAGTGTGGATCTGGAAGAGGGGGATCTGATCGTCCTTTGCAGTGATGGCTTGCATCGGTATGTTGAAGCGAAATTGCTGGCTGACGTGCTTTCGGTGACAGAGGAACCAGGAGCTGTCTGTCGGACTCTGATTGATTTTGCCAAAGCCTCCAGGGGCAGGACAATGTCACCGCGGTCGTTGCTCGGCCAGACCTGAGTGAAACCACTGATCGTGTTTTTTCTCTCGAGGCCGGTGCAAACTGACATCTGAGAATGAGGTCCCTGACGGGATGCATGGGTGTTTGCCAAGGCGCTAGACTACTGCGGTTTAGCGAAGGTCGGAGTTCAGTCGACAAGCCATCAGATACGTGGTCTCGGGTTTAGCATCGAGTTGGTGGTAAATCACCCAAGCGGGCAGCACACTACGCTGTAGTCAATTGCAATGAGAGGAATGAAAGGCTTTGGATGAATGATCCCCACGTCCAAATCGAACCTGAGCAAGCCTCCGCAGAGATTTTGCGACAGCAAAATCTAGTCTCTGATGCGCTGGTTGGTGGGCAGTTGGAATCAAGGCCAAACGTGCCCGATGGAAAAAATCATCAAGTAGAGTCCAGTGGGCCGCGTGAATTGAGACCCCCAGTCGGTAAACTGATGGGGGTCGTGCTGGGGCTTTCGGCGGCCGTTCTGTATACGATGGCAAATATTGCTTTACGCTTTTGTGTTGCAGTGGACCCCTTTCTGGTTTCCGCAGTAAAGGCGGCACCGACTGTTCTTCTGCTGGGCCCGTTCTTGTTATTGATGCTGATGAGGGGCGAGGTGTTAGCCACCAGTGGCCGACTGATCCCGCGATTCATCTTCGTCAGCCTCATTGGGCAATTCGTGGGCAATGCTGCTTTTCAGATTGCATTGGGGACCATCGGATTGGCCGCTTCGGTGCCCATTACCCTTGGAGTTTTGATTGTTGGTGGTGCGATTCTGGGACGCGTAATACTGAGGGAGCCTGTGCGTCCCCGAACCATTTTGGCCATGGTGATGATCATTATCGCCGTGGTGGTTCTTTCCCATCCCAGCACTTCCGAAACGCCCGACACTTCAATCACGGATCATCCTGTTTGGGTCGGTGCGTTGTGTGCCGCAGCATCTGGAGCTGCTTATGCTCTGTTCGGGGCGGTCATGCGTCAGACCATGAGAGGAGGAGTTTCCGCACCGGCCACCATGTTTATCAGTGGTCTCGTCGGGACAATCTCGCTCTGGGGAGTGACACTCGCACGTAGTGGATTTAGTTCCCTGAGCGTGGTTGATTCAGAGCAGTGGTGGATGATGGCTTGGGCCGGATTGTTGAACTTCAGTGCTTTTGTTGCGTTGTCGTTATCGCTGAAAGCGTTACCCGTTGTAGCTGTAAACCTCATCAACGCGTCGCAGGTGGCGATGGCAGCAATTGCGGGAGTGATTGTTTTTGTTGAACCTGTGACATGGCCACTTGTACTGGGCATTGTGCTGACTTTCGGTGGATTATTGATCCTCGCGAACCGTCGCAATCAGCCGTTGAAGAAGCCAGAAGTGCCGCTTCAAGAATAGCAAACTGCAGCGGCAGCACCTGCTCACACGCGTGTCAGTTTGGTGATTCTGCCTGTGCTTACCCACTCGGCGACATAAATGTTGTTTTCTAGATCAAAGCAGGCATCGTGGGGATGCACAAACTTACCTTGCTGCCATTTTGATTCATCTGTCCGGATCGAGAAACCTTTGGATTCCTGTTTGTCTTTTAGGATGCGTTCGCGGTCATCACCGATCGTCACGACCGTATTGTGTTGGCGGTCAAGTAATGAAACCCTTGCTACCAGTTCTGGTACGAGCATCAGCTCTGCGTTGGTATCGATATTGG
>CAJXTM010001092.1 GCA_913061385.1 uncultured Rhodopirellula sp.
CTACACGTAAGGAGTCGTCGGCAGCGTCAGATGTGTATAAGAGACAGGTAACCAACTCATGAACAGCAGAATCGATTCCGCGCCTACTTTCCGATCGAACAACATTGGTAGCCACGATACTGAGCACCACTCCAGCGACCGCAGTGAAGCCTCTCATTTCTACCATGTGCAGCTTGACCTTTCTAAACACGGTGTCTCTTTCTCGCACCCAAACATTCAACTTCTAGCACCCAGCAACAAACCAGATCTTGCGATAAGCGGATTGCAGTTCGAAATGCGACAGTGGGTGACGCACCACAACTGAACATCTTTTAACGCATTCCCAAATTCGGCGTACAAAGTCTCGTTACTGGATACTTTATTGCCCGCCGTCTGCGACCACTCAACAGAGCAGTTTAGCAACGATCATCAGTTTGATGTAGAACCATCGGCAGTCGAATACACGCCCTACGCCCTCACCGCACCTCAACCACGGACAGCGGCAGGGCATGACAGGTCAAAAGGTCAGGCGGAGAGGACTTGCAAACATCACTTAATGATCTGCTAAAAGTTTCAATCGCCATTGCAGCGTATTGCGACACCATACAATGCTGTCATGCCGCATCGCCCCCCGGTTATTTTTATCGCGTGTCCTAGAAGCACCCTGATGTGGATCACTCAAACGAACGTTCAGCCACAACCCGAAAAGACCGTGGATTGAATCAAGACGTTACGAAACCAGGGCCGGGACGACCAAAGTGGTAACCCTGAGCAAGTTCGAATCCGATTTCGAGACAAACGGCAGCCTCCGCCTCCGTCTCAATTCCTTCGGCAAGCGACGAGATACCAAAGTCCCGAACCATGGCAACCAGAGTTTGCACCATCATGAGATGCTTTGCAGAACTTTGATCAATGTCACGGATCAGCGAGATATCGAACTTGAGAATATCAGGCGGGACTTCAATCAGGTCAAGAATCCGGGCTTGCCCAGCACCAAAGTCATCATAGGCGAGCGTAATCTGCAAATCTTTTAGACGAGATTGAAGCAATGACATTTCCGAGAGGTCAGTAACCGCAGCCTCATGGATTTCAAGCATCATCGCCTGATTGGGGGCTGCATTTCGGAGCACCTCCAAAGAGCTAAGCAGTTCCTCCTGCCTTACTTCATTTGGGTGAGTATTGAGAAACAGGATCTGGTTTTCGGCCAAATCACCTGCATGATTCAAACCAGCAGTTCGACATGCAGTGCTCAAAGCATCTGATAGGCCCATTTTCTCTGCGATGTCAAACATCTGCATCGGAGTTGAAAGTTCTGGATTGTTGCTCCGAGCAAGAACCTCGTAACCAATCACGCCGCTATCAGCGAGCCTGATCACTGGTTGATAATGTGGAACCAACCCCGTGCCGTTGATCAAGTCCTCGAGAGCCACGAGTTGTGACGGAAGAAAGGTGAAATCTTTGGTTTCATAAATCTCTATGGAATCACCACTCCGCGTGCAAACCTGAAATTCTGAAGCACCAAGCTGAACAATGTCGCCCACCTCAAGCACCACTTCGCACCTGATCCGTTCACCGTTCACAAAGGTGCCATTGGTGCTATCGAGATCTACCAGAATCAAATCCCCGTCTGATGTCGTGATGAACTCCGCGTGAGTCCCCGAAACCGTAGGCCACATCAACCGCAGGTCACAACCAAAACGCCTACCGATCTTAAAGCCCGATCGATTGAGTTGAACCTCCTGAAACTTCTGACCATCCGCTATCGACCCATAGAGATACCACTCCCCCATTTTCGAGGAAATGTCATTCGAAGTAGTGAATTCAGAATTTCGTGACATGTTACAGCGTTGCAATCGCGGGACCGATCGCCAAAACTCGGGACTTATTAAACCGGTGAGATCTGCAACATCGAGTTTTCGTCTACAGAATGCCTCGAAAAACTATATGACCCTATGAAACGCGAGGCGTCTGGAAACATTCGAGCAGCGAAAATTGCACATCGTTTGCTTGCCACTGGACTGAATAATAGTCAGCACGCACGTTTGCGTTACAACCCACATGACCACCACAATCCAAAATGCTGGTTTCGTACACCAAAGGAATTTCATGACCTCCATCTGCGGCTTACCAATCCGCCAAAATGAAGTCTTCATTAACTAATCGCAGATTCTATAATCTGGACGTTTCCGGCCCCCCAGGGCAAGAGACCCAATGCAAAAGCAATTACAAAACCTGTCTCTTATACACATCTCCGAGCCCACGAGACCGAGGCTGATCTC
>CAJXTM010001093.1 GCA_913061385.1 uncultured Rhodopirellula sp.
TACACGTAAGGAGTCGTCGGCAGCGTCAGATGTGTATAAGAGACAGGCGCATGACAGCGAAATGACATGGTTGACCGCGGCAACCAAACCCGGAATGGATGGCTTTCGCAATTCGATATCTCTCGATCAAGTGGCTGCGAACCATCTCGGCTATGCCACTCGTTTTCCATCGCTTGTACTTGGAAGTCAGACTGAGAAGAGCCAGTCCTACACAAGCGGTGGTGTCATGATTCCCGCAGAAACAAGCCCGGCAGATCTGTTTGCGAAAATGTTCATCCAGGGCAAGCCAGCTCAAGTGGAGGCCGAGAAACGAAAACTAGCTCAGGGTCAAAGCATTCTGGATAAACTCAAGTCACAGACCGAAGCCGTACGGGTCCGCGGAAGCCGATCAGATCATCATCTGCTAAACGACTATCTGGAATCTGTTCGTCAAACCGAAAAGAACATCGGTGAATTGCAAGGATGGGTGGATCGACCAAAACCTGTGGTCAATGCCAAGCAACCTCAGGACATACGTGATCCGAGAAACCTGATCGGTTGCATCGGATTGTTCGTTGACCTCATTCCACTCATTCTGCAAACCGATTCCACACGTGTAATCACACTGATGGTTCAGGACCATGGGACTCTGACTGAAATCGAGGGTGTCAACCAGGGACACCACATCCTGTCACATCACGGCCAAGACGAGGATAAGATCAAGCAGTTGCAAAAGATTGAAAGCGAGATTGTGAATGGCTTTGGGCGCTTACTCGATGGACTCAAACAGCGAAAGGAAACAGGGATTGACCTGCTACAAAACACAAAGGTCCTGTTCGGCAGCAACTTGGGAAATGCCAACGCACATGACACGCACAACTTGCCGATCATGCTGGCGGGTGGCTCATTCAAACATGGCAAGACCATTGAACATGACCCGAAAAACAACACCCAACTGAGCAATCTCTTTCTTGCGATGCTACATGACATGGGAATCGAGCAGGCCAGTTTTGGCCAGAGCAATGCCGTCTTGAATTGGTAGCACAACCGCTCGCGGTCCGCGTCAAGCTCGTGGGCGATTCTTTCACCCGGCAGCCCGTTCTTTCACCCGACGCCCAGTGTCGATCCTTCAACCGTCACCGGAAAGCAAATCGATTTGGAATGCCGGCCATGAGACTCCGTAAAGAGCCGAGCAGGACGGTTGTGGTCGAGGGTCAGGGCATCAATACCCTGCAGCATGCCGTTCCAGCACCCTGCCGTTCCAGGCGAAAATACACCAAGGTGAACAGTGCGGAAAGGAAAAAGACAGACAGCCCGGTTTCCCAAAATTTCCAATGGATGGTGGCCAGGAAATGGCTGTTCCCATTCCCTCTGTTTCCTGTCTATTTCCTGTCTTTACGTCATGGTTTGGATTCAGCAGCGAGATTCTGCATACTCAGGGGACTGAAACCTTGTTGACTGTGATTCCATTGTTGTCGGAGTGGTAAAGACCGTCAGTTCCGAGGATCCACCATGAATTGCCAGAAGATGATGTCGTCAAATCAGCTGCTGCGATCGCGATCGTTCCAACGACAAGTTTCTTTTCACTGATGGCCCAAGCCCAGACATCACCACCAAGATCACAGCGTGAGATGTGTCCGGGTTTCTGGGGATTCAGAGCAGCAACAAATTTGCGTGTGCACAACTGCGAACCTGCGATGCTGCCTCCCAAGGCTGTGTATGGTCTCAGTGAGTCGACTTCGAGTGAGGTCGAATACAGAAAGCTGTCGGTGCCTTGTGAGAGGCTGTAAAGCAGTCCATGGGAAGTTCCGTAAAGCCACACATGTGGATTGCAACGCAGTGACAAGGCATTGAAGTAGCCAAGGTCAGAACGTGACGCTGTTTGTCGGAATGTTTTGCCATTATCGTGGGACACATGCACCATCGATTGTTGCGCCGGCGTTGACATGCTTGGTTTGCCGCGTCCCAGCAGGGGCATGAACCGATCCGGGCATGTGACGGCTTCCATCACGGTTTGTCCGAATTGATTCTGGAAATAGGGGTTCGCGTGGAGAGCCGTTACCCGTTGCCCTTGTAACCCCAGATTGACCCAGTTTTTTCCAGCATCGTCACTGCGGAACAGCCCGCGTGTTTCGCAGCCTGCAAAAATGGTTTCCGGATTCATGGGCAGGAAAGCGAGTACTTCACCGCAAATCGCTGAGGGTCCGACCCCGTCAAAATCACAGTCCAATGACACTGTCTCTTATACACATCTGACGCTGCCGACGACTCCTTACGTG
>CAJXTM010001094.1 GCA_913061385.1 uncultured Rhodopirellula sp.
ACGAGATCAGCCTCGGTCTCGTGGGCTCGGAGATGTGTATAAGAGACAGATTCCGTAGTGGGCGTTCGAGTTTGCCGCTGTTGTCAGGGATCCGGTTCCTACCGGTCACCGTCAGAACTTGATCTAGTCCCGCCCCTGCCGTGATGCTACCGTCCGACGGCGGAATTGCGTTGCGCCCGAGGGTGTGTATTGTCCGGTTGGTCGTTGAACTCGATTCGCAAGATTGGAAGGCAATACGGCTGATGCCAAACCGCCCAGCTATTCCGAGCGATTTTCAGGAATCTGCAGCATGAAAACAAATGACATGGATGTCACACTTCAAAGCCGATCAGCTAACTTTGATCTTTCCGTTGTCGTGCCTCTTTATAATGAGGAAGAGTCGGTTGTTCACTTGATCGCCGCGATTGGTGATGCCCATGAGCAAGCAACGAAGTCAGCAGAGGAAAGTGGGGAGTCACTTTCCTGGGAATTGATTTTGGTTGATGACGGCAGCACCGATAGCACGGTTCAAAGTGCCTGCGATGCCTCTGCTGGAATTTCGCTGCCAACACGCGTGATCACGATGAATCGCAACTTTGGGCAAACCGCCGCGATGCAGGCTGGCATTGATGCTTCGCATGGCGAGTTGATTGCAACTCTGGATGGTGATTTGCAAAATGACCCCGCAGACATTCCGAAGATGGTCGACCACCTTCGGGCGAACGATCTTGATCTGCTGGTTGGGAAACGCAAGAAACGCAAAGATGGCTTGATTCTGCGGTTGATTCCCTCTTGGATAGCCAATCGCCTGATTGCCAAGGTGACCGGTGTGAAAATCAGGGACTACGGATGCAGCTTGAAAATCTATCGCGCGAGTATCATTCGCCAGATTTCGCTACTGGGTGAGATGCATCGGTTCATTCCGGCATGGATTGCTTCGGTCACGCATCCCAATCGGATAGGTGAAATCGATGTGAATCATTCCCCACGCCAATTTGGACAGTCCAAGTACGGCATTTCCCGAACCATTCGAGTGATTCTTGATTTGGTTTCGGTTTTGTTCTTTTTGAAGTATCGCGCGAGACCGGGGCATTTTTTTGGGACACTCGGGCTCGCTGTGGGAGCCGTGGGCGTATTGATGATGGGGATTGTGATGTTTTCCAAGCTTGTTGTCGGGGAAGACATTGGAACGCGCCCGATGTTTTTGCTAGGCGGGCTTGCCATGCTGTCCTCGTTGCAACTGATCTGCTTCGGAGTGATGTCCGAAATGCTCACGCGTATCTACTTTGATTCGTCCAAAACGTCGACCTATTCGGTGCGTGAGACTCATGGCAATGAGGCGTCCAGTAACGCAAGACTCGTCAACAAGGGTTCAAGTGATCCAGTCACTCACGTGCAAATACGACGAGCTGCCTGATTCATGGACCGTAAGTTCACTCGTCGTTCTGTTGTCCTGATTGGGTTGGCAATCTACTTCTGTTTGCACGCTTGTTTGCGTGGTCTGATTTCGCCGGCACTCAACTTTGATGAATCAGAACAGTCTTTTCTGTCACAAAGCCTCGCTTGGGGTTACAACAGTCAGCCACCACTTTATACGTGGATTCAGAAACTGGTTTTTGAGGTTTTGGGTTGTAATGCCTTTGCGATGGCGGTGTTCAAAAACGGTTTGCTGCTGCTGACCTTTTGGTTGCTGTTCAGGGCGATTGAAGAGGTGACCGAAAGTGTGTCATTGGCCATCGTTGGATCTTTGGGAATGTTCACAATTCCTCAGATCGCTTGGGAAAGTCATCGTGATCTTTCTCACACCGTTGCTGCGACGTGCATGACGTGTGCGTTGTTCTATTGCATTGTCCGGATGGCGGGTCAGAAATTTTGGAAACCATGGGCGGGGTATGTTTGTCTGGGAGTGATTGTCGCTGCGGGCATCATGTTCAAGTACAACTTTGGGATTGTTGTTGTAGGGTTTGTGATTGCTGCGTTGACCATTAAGGATTATCGACCACTGTTGCTAAATAGCAAATTGCTACTGTCGATGATCACTGCGGCCGCGATTCTTACGCCTCATTTGCTATGGGTCCTGAATCATTCTGCGATTGCGTCTCGAAAAACCGTGCAGACGCTCACTGGCGATCGAACAGATCTCTGGAGCGAAAATTTATGGCTGGGATCTCAGGCATTCATTGTTTCGACGATCGGTTGTTGCGGATTGACGGTATTGGTCTTCATGACCCTTTATGCTGTCTCTTATACACATCTCCGAGCCCACGAGACCGAGG
>CAJXTM010001095.1 GCA_913061385.1 uncultured Rhodopirellula sp.
GAGATCTCCACGTAAGGAGTCGTCGGCAGCGTCAGATGTGTATAAGAGACAGTTGCAGTGGGGAACGTAGTGGGCAGCAACCTGTTCAACATTCTATGCGTGCTCGGGCTCACCGGCGTTGTTTCTCCTACCGGAATCAACGTATCGCAAGAAGCACTCATTTTCGATATCCCGATCATGGTAGCTGTCGCCGTATTGTGCTTCCCGATTTTTCTGTCTGGCAATGTGATTCGCAGACACGAGGCAGCGCTGTTCCTAATCTATTACGGTGCTTACACAGGTTTTTTGATTGCGGAAGCAAATAACCCTGATCTGAAAGAGCGTTTTGGTAGTATTATTATTTACGGCGTTTTACCACTAACGCTATTCGCACTGTTCATCTCGCTGGGAAAACACTTACGAGGCAAGAACCCTCCAGATGCGATCCTGCAAGCAGAGACTGCGGCGAGCATCCCGGTCGATAATCACGACGCTGCCGAGACAAACCAGCTTCCCTCGGGTAACCACGACACAGACTGAACCGCAGCCAGCATCAGACAACACATTTGTTGGTGAATCGTGCTTTCTTGGTCACCAAGTTCCCACTGCCCTAATGCAATTCACCCAGAAGAGCACCACTCAAACCACAACATTGGCGTGGGGCATGTCGTTCGAGTTCGCCGCAAGACCAAGGCCTCGGCTAGTTGACGTACTCTTCTTCTTCGTCACCCGTTGGACGCGAGATTTCGCCGCTATCTTCCAGTTGCCGAACCACATCAACAATTTTCTGCTGCACTGATTCGACCTCACTGACCCGGACGCTACCAAGATATCCCATCTCTTCTTTCAGGTTTTCAGAAGCACGAGTACTCATGTTTCTCATGATTTTCTCTTGCAGAACATCACTTGCCCCCTTGAGCGACATGGCCCAAAGTGCGGTTTCAACGTTTTTCAGCAGCGACTGAATATCTCGGTCCGCAAGTTTGGAGATATCTTCAAACACGAACATCAGGCGGCGGATTTCTTCCGACAGCTCAGGATCTTCGCGTCCAATGGAATCCATGATTGTACGTTCAATAGATCGCTCGCAAACATTAAGAATTTCGGCAACACTTTCGACGCCACCCGCATTACTGTGCTTCTGATTTACCATACTGCTCAGTCGCATTTCGAGCCCGAATTCAAGCTCGGTGACGGCCTCTGGACTCGTCCGTCCGATCGCCGCCACTCTGCGAATCACTTCCAGTTGATTTTCCGGATCAAGACCAGCAATCACTTCAGCGGCATAACTGCTTGGAAAATGGCTGAGCATCAGGGCGATGGTTTGCGGGTGCTCGTCACCAATGAACTGCAGCAGAGTTTGGGGCTCAACTTTTTTGATAAAGCTGAATGGCATCGCCTCAATCGTTTGTTGCAGGTTGCCAATCAGCTCACCCGCATCCCGCCCCAACGCTTCTTTGATCAGCTCCTTGGCCCGCTCCAGTCCGCCCGGACTCGCATACAGAGAACTCGCCTTGCTGGTCAAAAAATCGGCGATAACGATCTCCTGATCGTCTCCCCCTACCAAATCAATCTGGGCAATCATGATGCTGACCGCCTCAATATAAGTAGGAGGCAGTTGTCCCAATACTTGAGCCGCGTTCTTTGTCGGCATACTCAGCAGCAGAATGGCTGCTTTGCGTAATCCGTTTTCGTCAAAATCAGGCATAATATTGCCGTAGTTCCGGAGTGGAAGTGCGCAGGTTCAGAATCTACAGGTTCAGAATCTAAATGGTGACCCACTGATGCTCATGTTGAATTATCGGCGTCTGAACGTCGCAGTCGGTTAAGCCCGAGTGAGAATTCCAGTTTTGACGATAAAGAGGGTCACAATCCCTGACTGCGACTGCCACGTTGCGGCACCCAATTGGTTTTTTTCGAGTGGCACGACCCGAAACAGACTGAAACGCTGGGCAACTCTGAACGTGCTTTTTCATCCACGGGCTAGCCGCAACAACTCCCCCACATTCCACCGACTGGCCGCCAGGATCTAGCTACCAGCCCGCGAGAGCAGGCCGCTGGGATATGGAAACCAGATCGCTAAGGGCTGGAGCGACGCGGCGAAATTGACGATAGAGATCGAGGTAGGATGGTAAGATCAGCCCCCAAACAAGCTGAAAATGCAAGATTCGGGAATCTGAGGTGGCTAAAAACCTGAAAGTTTTAGTGTCTTAGATTTCACCACACTGGGCTGATTCTGTCTCTTATACACATCTGACGCTGCCGACGACT
>CAJXTM010001096.1 GCA_913061385.1 uncultured Rhodopirellula sp.
GCAGCGTCAGATGTGTATAAGAGACAGATGTAGGTGAACCAAGCACCCTCGTCCATGAATTCATGTGGCCATAGAGTTGCGACTTCCGCGCGGCCAGAATCGATGAGTTCCCAGAACAGGCGGCTACCGCCCTCGTCACCCATGATTGAGCCCAGTGCTCGGGCTGCGTAGCGGTCATCGCTGGTATTGCTAGGTCCCGGGGAAATTCCGACCAAGTAAGCCTGTTGGGCATCGGGAGTCGCGATACAGGGTTCAAGAGAAATTCCGATTGGTACTGAATCTGGGGAGTCGCTTGCTGGCGTTTCAACTAGCGGTCGCTGCGACCATGATTGTGTGAGTTGTTCAACCTGTTCGACCAATGCATCAAAATCGATGTTGCCACTGGCTGCGAGAACAATGTTTTCGGGGCGGTAGCGCCTGTTGAAATAGTCTCGCATGGTTGTCGCTTCCATGGTCTTGATCGACTCAGTCGTACCAAGGATGCGGCGTCCCAGTCCACGAGGACCAAAGTGCACTTCCATTGCCCGTTCAAAAGCACCGAAAGGCGGTTGGTCTTCGTACTTCGCTATCTCTTCGAGAATCACCTGTCTTTCTGTTGCGAATTCATGTTCGTCCAAGGTAGGGCTGAGCATGTCGGTCAGCAGGTCAATCAAACGCTCTTGGAATTTGGGCAGAACCGTAGCGTAGTAAACCGTTTGTTCCTCGCTGGTATAGGCATTGCTCTGGCCACCCAGTTCGTCGAGTTCACGATTGACATCCGCCGCTGATCGGCGGTGCGTTCCTTTGAACATCATGTGTTCAAGGAAATGGCTGAGTCCTGACTCCCGATCAACTTCATCGCGGGAGCCGGCGCGAACAAAGTATCCGAAGGCTGCGGAGTAACCGCGGCCATCGATTTCTGCTGCGACACGCAGTCCATTGGAAAGAGTAGTTTCGCGAAACTCAGGCATCTTTAAACTACAGGGGATTCGGAGGATTCGGGAATGGTCAACGGGTTCGGACCGAGCGTGACAATTCGATAATCTTGGGGTGGGTTTGCCGACCAGTACTTGCGTATGTCGTCGAGTTCAAGAGACTCGATGACAGTTTCAAGTTCAATTGTCGTCAGGGGGCGACCGATTTGATAGAAGTCAGAAGCCATCGACGACGCTCGTGAAGCACTTGATTCCTGTTCCATGATCAAGCCACTTTCGATGCGGACCTTCCAACGCTCGAGTTCACTGGTTTCAATGTCCTCGAGCAGACTTTCGATCTCACGTAGCGTGACATCGAGTGTTTCCTGAGCACGCTCTGGTGTCGTGCCTGCATAGCCAAAAACACCGCCGCCATTCTTCAGAGAATGACAACTGGCGGTGACGGTATAGCAAAGACCTCGCTGTTCACGAACGCGATCAAAAAGTCGGCTGCTCATGCCGTCACTGAGGATGCCCATGCCCGCCCGGAGCTTAAAATAATCCGGATGACTGTAGGGGACTGCGTCGAATGCGAAGCCGATATGAGTTTGGCTGGATGCTGATTCGAAATGTTCGTACTTGGCTGTTCCTTCGGGGCATGGCAACTCTTGGACTTCACCGGTTTTCCAGTCGCCAAAAGCTGTTTCAGCCCAGTCAATCACCTCGGCGGCATCGACCTTGCCCGCGATCGAGAGAATACCTCCCGTCGCGTGATAGTTGGTCTGGTAAAAATCGCGAATGTCTTCCTGCGTGATGTCCTGGATTCCGCTCTCCGTCCCATAGTTGGATCGACCCAGTAATTCTCCGTAGTGCAGTTCACGCAGACGACGCATGACGCGGTGAGTCGGTTCATCTTCCATCGCACGCAATTCCTGAACTGCCATCATGCGTGCATCATCGAGTTGATCCTGTGGCAAATGTGGGTTACGTGCAATGTCGGCATAAAGCGAGATCGCGTCTTTCAGCGACTCGCTGGGCATTGCAGCACCGAATGATACGAATGTCGTGCTGACACCCGAATTGCGGTCGATGCCCAGATTGTCTTGGGCTGCCACCAAATCGCGACTGCTGTATTGCCCAGCACCTCGCTGGATCATCTCACACACCATGCCGCTCAGGCCGCCAAGATGAGCAGGTTCTCTGTGCACCCCAGCATGCAGGTTCAGGGAAAGTGCCGCCGTTCGCAGCCATGGCATGGGTTGAACAAGAAGAGTCAAACCATTGGAGAGAGTGTGGCACGTGATGGGGGACGCGGTGGTTGTGGTATTCCTGTCTCTTATACACATCTGACGCTG
>CAJXTM010001097.1 GCA_913061385.1 uncultured Rhodopirellula sp.
ACACGTAAGGAGTCGTCGGCAGCGTCAGATGTGTATAAGAGACAGCTTTCTGGTTTGTTCGGCACAATTGTGAAGATCGCTATGTCTCGTTTATCACTGACTGTCTGTTTGTTGACGGTCCTGGGCGCGATCGCAAACGCGGTTGCTGCTGAACCGACCGACACGGACTATTGCTTGCGTTTGCAGCAGGAAATCCAGGGCAAGAAGCACGGATTTCTAGCCGGCAATCTGACTTATTATGTGGGCGGTTTTCACGCCAGTTGGAATCTCCGTGAGCACGAAACGATTGGACTGACTCATCCCTTTTCTCACGATTTGCGGAGTCGCGGGGTCGGTCTTGCCGAGAGTGGAGCCAGTGGGCATGAGAATACTGGGGTCGGAAATGATTTTTCAGGCTGGGAATTCTACAAAGACACCCGAGTGATGTATGGCACCGTGATTGTCGGCGACAAAATTTACCGTCATCCGGTGCCTGATCGAATGTATTGGCGACCAGACCGCATGGTTTGCGAGTATGAGCTTGATGGTATTCGGTTGCATGAAGAAAAGTTCATTGCCGGTAATGATGCGGCATGTTCCGTGATCACATCTTCACAGCCTGTGACGCTGCGAATCGCGGGACAGAGTTATTTTGGTCGGCACAGCGTGTCCAGTACCGCGTCGATCGATTTTGACGTATCGCGCAACACGATTCACATCACGGAAGGTGGTGTGACAAAGTGCAAGCCGGAGACTGATCGGTCGGAACAGACTGCACCCATCATGTATCAGGGGATGAGCACTGTCTTGACAGCTTCTCAGCGACTCGACGATGTGCATCAATTCACTGATGGGCCTGATGGTGAAAAGCAATACTCGTTTGACCTCAAGTGTGATCAGGCGGGGGTAACGCTGGTCTGGGCCATGCATGATGAATATGAGGTGGCAGCCAGAAGTGCGCAGGCGGTTGTGAACGCGGCAAACGACTGGAAGACAGGCAAGACGCAGGAGTTGAACCGCCAACTCAATCAGGAGATCCCGTGGTTTCGCTGTTCAGACCGTAAGTTTGAGGACATCTATTACTATCTTTGGTCGCTCTATCTGATGTACTACATCGATGTGCAAAGTGGTTGGGAGATGGAACCGCATACTCAGACCGCGGTAAATAATTTTCTTGGCATGCATCGCTATGATGCGACTTTTCAAATCAAAGTGGGGGCGTGGACCGGAAGCAAGAAAAAGTATGCCTACGGCAACGTCTTGACTTGGAAGCACCTGTTTGCGAGTGGAAACTATCGCAAGTCCCGCAATGGTATGGTCGCGTTTGCTGATAACAAAGGCACAACTTGGCACTCCGGTGTGTATGGACTTGAGCACTCGGAACATGTTCTTGGTGCATGGCAGATCTATCAGCACACAGGGGATGTTGGTTTTCTTCGTGAGTGCTATCAGGGCTATTTTCGGGAAGTGTTCTGGGATGGGATTCCCTCGTTCTTCGGGAACCATTTTGCTGTTAGCGAAATATTGTGTGAGATGGCCCGCTTGGTCGGTTCTCGCGAGGATGTCGCACACTGGCAACAATCTGTTCGGAGTTCACCTGAAGATCTGGAGACCTATTTCGAGCAACGTTGGGAAGCCAACGGGCACAGGCATTTCTTTGCGGGACCCCGGAGTGGGATGCTGATGACGACTGGTTTGTGGCACCTGCGCTCAAAGTATTTTCCAAGGGATTATGCGGAGAAGATAGTCAACTCATGGGCCCTGGATTCGATTGATGGTTTTCAAGGAAAGATCTTTCCGAGGGCGATGTCGGGGCAGGCAATGAAAAAGTTTGCAACTGCTGTTGATCACTCGTTTGGTTACACACCTGACACTGCTTACTTCACTCTGGATGGGATGTTTCGGCAGGGCCTCGGCGATCCTGCATGGCGACTGACATTGAATCATTTTGAGAACTACAACTTCCATCCGGAGTGGAAAGTACCCGTTGCACCGGAAGCTTACACACGCTCGGGTGAATTGTTTGGCGATCAGTACTCCAATTTCAATGCTGGTAAAATTCTTCTGTTTCTGGAGGGCTTGGCCGGATTGGATTATTCTCTGCCCGAGAATCGACTGACGGTACGAGACACGATGCCGACCGATTGGGATTGGATGGAATTTCGTCTACCCGTGGAATTACCTTCAGGAAAAAATTTGCAACAACTGCAGAAGCACTGGCCCTGTCTCTTATACACATCTCCGAGCCCACGAGACCGAGGCTGATCT
>CAJXTM010001098.1 GCA_913061385.1 uncultured Rhodopirellula sp.
GTCGGCAGCGTCAGATGTGTATAAGAGACAGGGTCATGGTGGGTGATGACATGGACTGATGAGGCAGGGCCTATTGTCGCTGGTTGGTGTTGCCGTGAAGATTTCCAGGTTGCGTAAGTACGACCGTGGCGTTTGGCCTGAAGTATTTGTTGGCTGGAGGAACAACCGTATCTGGTCATGGTTGATCTTGTTAAGCCAGTGACGCAGACTCAGTTCTCGGCGGTCGCTGCCCAGAGCAAAAATTCTGATGGGCAAGTATTCGTGAAGGTTGAGTTGATCAGGTACCATGGCTTCTCAAGTCCGGGCAGGCTGATTGGCGTCTTGAGCAGCGATGAGGTGAAGGTGCTGGAGGCGGGCTTGGACGTGCATGATTGACACTCCTGCGTTGAAGGCTGGTCCAAGTTTTTGGTTTCGCGATGGAATTCCAGATGCTTTAGGGACTTCTGTACTGGATGCTTCTGTACTGGATGCTTCAGCGTTATTCATTGAGGCTTGTAATGAAAATTCTGTCTTGGCTGCGATGAAGGAAACGTGGTGACAACTTGGGTTCAACGCCATGGTATGGCCTAGTTTTGGGTACATGATGTTACTCAATGTATGGTGATACATTCCACGGCTTTCTGTACTATCATGATGCGGAACTGTTTTGCTCTTTCTGTTATGTAAAGCTGAGCTAAGTGTCTTTCACAAAAAGGTTTAATGTGTCTGTTAAAGTTTTACCGTGTTGCTATTGCGTTTTAGTGTTGATGGCATTTGCAGGATTCGCTGGTTGTGCTCAGGACGAGAAAGTTTCTTCGATAGCCCCAGTTGAAGATACTGTGGTCGTAAGACCGAGCATCGCTCTAATTGATGCCGCTTGGGCATCGGACGTGGACGCGGTTCGTCAGCACATCGCGGCGGGAACGGACCTTGATTTAAGAGGCGAAGATGGTGGGACTCCTCTGCATGCTGCGGCAGCTAAGGGAAATGAAGAGGTTGTAATCTTGTTGATTGAAGGGGGAGCCGACGTGAATGCAAAGAAAGCTGATGGGTCAACGGCATTGCATAATGCAGCTTTTTTTTGTCACGAAAAACTCGTCCGGGCGTTGCTGGCCTATGGAGCCGATAAGAACATGCGAAATGTTGCAGGTGCTACTGCCTATGATGGTGTTGTCGCCCCTTTTGAGGCTGTGAAACCGATTTATGATTTTTTGCAGCAGGTGATGGGGCCACTCGGCTTGCAGCTCGATTACGAACGCATCAAGGCTGAGCGTCCGAACATTGCAGAGACGCTTTCTGCTCAGTAGCAGAGACGCTTTCTGCTTTGGCAACGGACTGGCGGGGGTTCATGTAACAAAACCCATGATGTCGAATTTCTTGATTGCACCCGTGCAGTCAACGGTTGGTCAAGCTGGAAAGTAAAACTTATGAAGTGCAAGTTGTTTTTGTTATTGGTGGGTTTGTGTTTTGGTGACTTGCTGTCAGCTGATGATCAGCGAGTGGAAAACGACCTGATCACACCCGAAATGACAACGCAGGATGCGGCCGCAGGAAGAAGGGTGCGTCAGGTTGCGATGGAATATAGCGGCACCGAGGTTTATCATGCCCTTTACTTGCCCGTGGATTGGAAGCCCGGAGGAAAGTACCCGGTCATCGTAGAGTACACGGGTAATGAATTCGCAGCTTGTGGGTCTACGGGTGAAGTGAAAGATGCGAATCTCGGCTACGGCGTTAGCGGTGGGAAAGGGTTCATTTGGGTTTCGATGCCTTATATTGCCAAAGGCAAGCAGCAGAATACGCGTACGTGGTGGGGGGATCGGCAGGCAACGGTGGATTATTGCAAAGTGAACCTACCACGGATTTGCAAACAGTTTGGTGGTGATCCTGAATGCGTCTTTATCTGTGGGTTTTCTCGAGGGGCGATTGGGGCTAGTTACATTGGCCTCGCTGACGACGAGATTGCCGCCCTTTGGAAAGGTGTGTTCACTCACGACCACTTCGATGGTGATCGAAATTGGGGTTATCCAGCCAGCGACCGGGCTTCAGCGCTCAAGCGGCTAGCAAGGTTGAAGGGGCGTCCTGTGCTTGCATGTGGTGGGGCCAATGACTTCTTGCGTGATCATCGGGGGATCGCCATCTTTACGTTTCTGAGACCGCCGATTGCCGAAATCTTTGACATCCCTGATGGTAAAGTGATTAACCCGCATACTGATTTGTGGATCTGTCTCTTATACACATCTCCGAGCCCACGAGACCGAGGCTGATCTC
>CAJXTM010001099.1 GCA_913061385.1 uncultured Rhodopirellula sp.
GGGTTATCGCTCATCAGATAAAAGGTACTCCGGGGATAACAGGCTTATCGCATCCGAGCGTCCACAGCGGCGATGCGGTTTGGCACCTCGATGTCGGCTCATCACATCCTGGGGGTGTAGAAGCTCCCAAGGGTTTGGCTGTTCGCCAATGAAAGTGGTACGTGAGCTGGGTTCAGACCGTCGTGAGACAGGTCGGTCCCTATCTGCCGTGGGCGTTCGAATCTTGAGGGGATTCAACTTTAGTACGAGAGGATTTAGTTGGACATAGCTCTGGTGTACCAGTTGTCGCGCTAGCGGCACGGCTGGATAGCTAACTATGGAACGGATAAACGCTGAAAGCATCTAAGCGTGAAGCCCAACCCGAGATTAGGATTCGTATGTCATTTGACGAAAGCCCCCTGGAAGACGACCAGGTTGATAGGCTGGGCGTGTAAGCACGGTAACGTGTTAAGCTAACCAGTACTAATGGGCGAATGATTGGTCATCGATATCCCGCACTCAGAGTCCGCGGAATTCATGGCTCAGTAGAACTAACTGCGATTAAAACTCTTTCTTATAATAACTACCAAACAATCTGGCCTTCCAACGGTGAAATATCCGTTGGGAGGTCTTTCCGGCGACCATATCGTAAAGGTTATACCTGTTCCCATCCCGAACACAGCAGTCAAGCTTTCCGAGCCGATGATAGTGCATACCAGCGTGAAAGTAGGTATTGCCGGATTTTTAAACTCTCCTGTTGTTTACAATGGGGGAGTTTTTTTGTGCGCCCATGACGCATCTCTGTCCAATCTTGACTTGGAGATGCAATGCGGGCACTGGCCACAAACCAGAGAAGAAGAGCTCGGTAGTGCTTGTGGCTGGCGTTGCTGAACACAGCTGCGTTGGCTCGTCAAAATGCCCAACTTTTTAACTCTATACCTGTTGCCACCCATTCGAGTTCAGCGAACCAACAAGTGTAAATGGAACGCGAGGCATAGCGACGTTGTTCGATTCTATTCTGTCGGGGCTACACAGGAAACATAACGGGAAAAAGGCTCTGGTGGGGTATTTGGGATCATATGATGAGGAGCATCGCAGCTCATCATATGCGGTTGCGTTTTAGTCTTTGAACGAACAATGATAAGGTGTGGAGCTTGCGTCAGGTTGGACGGCAGACGGGGTTTCACTTAAGCCAGGCAACAATTCAGTGGTCATGCGTCCTGCAGTAAGGCCGCTTGCGCCGCGCAATGCTTTGCTAACTCGATTTCTCCACCGTCGAAGAAAAGATTAGCAAGACGAGTCAGGCAACAAATGCAGCGAACACTTGCCAACTGAGCACTATCGGAATGACGCAAACATTCGATTGCCTCATTCCTGCGGCCTATCCCGCTCAACAGCGAAGCTAAAGAGATTCGATACTCGATATTCGCAGGTTCAAGTTTAACAGCGGAATGGAGCAGAGTTTCCGCCAGATTGACCGGTTGCCCGCTCTTGAGAAGGTATGCAGCCATTTGGTGCTGGATTTCTGCCGAGCCGGGTTGTTTGCGTCCGGCGTTTCGGCATGCCTCGACTGCCAATCTTGGCTGTCCAACCACATCCAAACCGACCGCTATTCGCAACAAATCACTTGGAGAACAGTTTCCTGAGACAACGAGCAGCATGAGTAAATCGCAGGATAATTTGCTGCGGCCTAACACTCCGTATGCGATAGCAAGTTCAATCCGCGAGACATCCGCCAGTGGCTTCAGTAAAGCTGCCTGTTCTAAGGCATCGATCCCTTCCTCAAACCGCCCAAGCTTCAATGAAGCATGTCCCATTAACTCCCATGCAGCGAATGCGTCTGGATCTTTTGCAAGCCAATATCCAGCGAACTGTGCAGCCAGCAAATAATTACCGGACTCAAATTCAAGCTCCGCTAAAAGTCTTTCATCGCTCATTATGATTCATCCTCTATGAAGCAGGTCGTTTAATGAGAATGTGCTGACATCACGCGTTGCTATTTTAGCCTTGATGACAATGTGCTTCGCGCACGCCGAAGAAGTTGTCAACGTGTACTCCGCTCGGCACTACGACACCGACGATTCCATTTACGACGAGTTCACTGCGAAAACGGGCATCAAAGTCAACCTGATTTCAGCAAGCTCAGATGCTTTGATCGAACGCTTGCAACGTGAGGGCAAACGCAGCCCGGCCGACATTTTCATTACGGTGGATGCTCTGTCTCTTATACACATCTCCGAGCCCACGAGACCGAGGCTGATCTCGT
>CAJXTM010001100.1 GCA_913061385.1 uncultured Rhodopirellula sp.
GAGATCAGCCTCGGTCTCGTGGGCTCGGAGATGTGTATAAGAGACAGATCCAAATTCATGCGTTTTTTCCGACGGTTCGAATGGGACAGCACCGAATACAGTGAGGCATTCTCGTGTCTTCTTCGATGCAGTTCCGAACGCTCAGTCTTGGTCCCGTATCTGCGGCAGCAGATCAATCAACTGCCAAAGAACTCAATTGCAGCCGATTGGGGAGCGGGTACTGGCGACTTGACCCAATTATTGTCCCCACATTGCTCACCAGTCTTCGCGATTGAACCATCGCCGGCCATGCAGCAGATCCTGAAACAAAAACTCCCCCGCGTGCAACTATTAGCCGGGGACATACTGTCTGCTTGCCCGCCAATCCAAGTCAACTACGCGTTGCTGGCTCATGTGCTGTATCACCTGCCTGACGAACAATGGCTTCAAACCATTAGCCGCCTGCTCGATTTCCAAGCTCCAGGCGGACGCTTAGTCATCATCCTGAAAGCGAGAGAGTCTGAATGCAACCAGATGCTGGAACGATTTGGCGCTGACAGATTCGATCTTCTTGGCAAACTGGCTTCGCTCAGTGACCAGTTACCTGAGTTCGACATTGAAACTCGCAATCTGCCCGCAACCATCACCACGGACAACTACCGAGACACTGAGAAGATCGCCCGCTTTATGATGTGCGACCGTGGTAAAGATGAATTTGCAGAGCCGCCCTACGAATCAGATTTCGTGAACTATGTAACAACCAACCTCTGGGATGCCACAAAAAACCGTGGTGGCTGGGATTATGAGATCACGATATGCACCATCAAAAAACATCTGAAACCCGACGGCCATAACCAGCTACCATAAACCCTGCCGTGAACGGAATCCGACTTATCCATGTTTCGGAAGCCCTACGATCTTTCCTATCCGATCTCGGTTCTGAGGCAGCGGCATGATGACACGGACTGCCGTTAAATCAGCTAACCGTTGCAACGACACATCGCACTGGCATTGTCCAGATCGTCAGTTCAACTTTCTGCTGAATGTTCAAGCCTGCGCTCTCCACCAGACTGACCACATCGATCGGCTGGCAATCGACGATATGTGGAAAGTGCTGATGCATCCATACGTATGTTTTTTCTAACTCACTCGGCTTGTCTCCCACGTTAACAGTCGCCATCGACACGACCCCCAATCGGCCCCCCGGCTTCAACACACGTGCGACCTCAGCAAGTACGGCTGGAATATCATCCAATGGAAATAACTCCAACGTAAAACTGGCAAAGACAGCATCAAAAGTGTTGTCTTCATAAGGAAGTTTACGTGCGTCCCCGACACAGAGATCAATTCTCTCGGCAAATCCCTTGGACTCTAACTTCTTGGTCGCGACATCGAGCATCCCCGTAGAAACGTCAATCCCCGAAACACTCCCTGAATCACCGACCGCGGTGGCCAGATGAATCATCGTGTTTCCCGTTCCATAACCAATTTCCAACACACGTTCGCCCTGCTGTACATTCAACGCCTGCTCGCCCGCTTCGCGAGCCTGGTGCTCACCAGCATCAGAAATCAGATCATATGCATGACTGATGCGATCATAAAAAGATTGATTGGTGGCCGGAATCGGATCAGACATGGATGTAACCTGTAGGGCTAGACGCCGAGAGTGCCAATGAAAAAGAGAAGTTGGGGCAGACTACCAGCAATCCGCTGCCGCTCTGCTCATGCTCTAGCCAGTTTTGTAATGCACACGAGGCAGTTCCACCAGCCACGCTACGGGCTGTCCACGATACCGACACATCGTAAACACCGATAAACGGGCTGGCACTTCATGACGATCCACTTTGCCCAAAAAAGCTCGAAAGCTCGCGGCTACGCAAGCCCCTGCTCTGCTAACACACCCTGCTCCGGCACACTTATCGGGCACTTGCTTGGAACTTGGACTCGATTGGGCACCACCGACCTTCCGGTTAATCCAGACATCAGCACGTTATCTACACGATTCGTTTTCGCTACCTGAGCTTGCTAAGAGGCCGATGTCGATTTCAAAGGGGGCACAGCTTCAGCCGTCTCCGCCGCCATTGCCTCGGCATCTCTTTTGATTCCTTTCAACATGGTTGGAAAAACAAAAGAGTGAAGCGGTAATACTGAGTACCAGTACCCAAGTCCAAACAATCCACGAGGACGGAACCTAGCGATCTGTCTGACTCGAGACTGTCTCTTATACACATCTGACGCTGCCGACGACTCCTTACGTGTAGA
>CAJXTM010001101.1 GCA_913061385.1 uncultured Rhodopirellula sp.
GAGATCAGCCTCGGTCTCGTGGGCTCGGAGATGTGTATAAGAGACAGGGAGCACTCTGCGTGTTTCTTCCCGAATTCAATGCCCCAATGATCATTCGCAAACAGGACGGTGCTTACCTGTATGCAACAACAGACCTGGCAACGCTTGAGTACCGACTGACTGAATTCAACCCCTCCGAAATACTGTACGTCGTCGATACCCGTCAAAGCGAACACTTCGACAAACTATTTGCTGTTGCCGATCACTTCGGACTCAAGGACGTCAAATTGGTTCACGTAAACTTTGGAACAGTTCTTGGTGAAGATGGCCGTCCAATGAAAACCCGAAGTGGATCATTGATCGGACTGGAAAGTCTGCTCAATGATGCTGTTGACCGCGCAAAACAGGTGATTTGCAATCCAGATAGACTTGCTGCCTTTGACCCTCCCATGGACGCAGAAGAGCAAAAGGACATCGCTGAAGCCGTTGGAATTGGCGCGATCAAATTTGCAGATCTCAGCCATCACCGGACCAGCGATTACCGATTCAATCTGGACAAGATGGTCGCTCTTGATGGGAACACCTCCGCTTACGTTCAGTACTCCTACGCAAGGATGCAGAAGATCCTTCAGAACGCAAATGCAAGTGAGGAGGATGTCGCGGCCTTGGTCAAGACGCATGGCTTGGAATTCACCCACGTCGCAGAACGCAATCTTGTGCTGCAGTTGATCAAGTTTGAGGAGGCCCTCACCACCGTCCATAAAGATTACGCGCCCAACCATCTGGTTGATTATCTACTTGAAACTGCAAAATCCTACTCCCGATTCAACGACAACTGCCATGTACTCAAGGCAGAGACTGAAGCAATTCGTGCAACTCGTCTCGCAATCGTTGTTCATTGCAAGCAGACCCTGGGAAAGGGCCTGAACCTGCTAGGAATTGATGTAGTTCCTAGGATGTAGTGATTCCAGGTCGCTTTCACCCCGGACACGGGGTGAGTTTCGTTGCGTCAGCCCATTATCCGAATCGAGGCGTTTTACTGAAAAACAGCCATTTCCAACCGTCGGATAGCCAGCATCGCAGATGCGTAACAAAGCGTGCCACCTGCGTATTTCCGCCGCACAACGCATTTTAGCACACTCACAGGCGAACTCGACGCAAGGATTAGCTGTCCATCCGTAACGGTCCGTGTAGAATGAAGATGATTCCAATTACCTCGCAGAGTTGAAATCTGCCCGATTCGTCCTACCCATACGTCTAATCCCACGCACCCTGCGTCCACAGTGCTTTTTTTGACCTCATGAGTGAACTGACTTCCCAAATTTTTGCCGACCGCATCGCCGACCTTGGTTTGGCCGAGCGTCGTGACGTAGACCACGCCATTGGTGAGCTTGGCGTAGGCGACCACTCACTCGAGGACATGGTCCGGCTGATGCAGCGTCGCGGTATCGTCACAACCTTGCAAACAGAAAAAATTCTGAAGGGTGATCGAACTGGATACTTCTACGGAGACTACAAAGTCCTGTATCTAATCGGTGCCGGTACCTTCGCTCGAGTTTACCGAGCCGAGAAAAAAGGTGACGACTCAGGAGAGATCTACGCTGTCAAAGTATTGCGTAAACGTTTTCGCGATGAGATCAAAGAACTGGAACAGTTCCTTCGCGAAGGCAGCATGGGCCTTAAACTCCGACACCCTCACATCGTCAGCATCGTAGACGTCATTCCCGATGTCCGAAATCCTTTGTTGGTAATGGAATTTGTTGAGGGCCAAACCCTGCGTGAACTAGTCCGGATTCGCGGAAAACTCCCAGCGGACCTCGCTCTGCGTTTGATGCACGAGATCGCCTCTGGATTGGCCTACGCTGCGTCACTAGGAATTGCGCACCGTGACTTGAAACTATCCAATGTTCTAATTTCTTCTGATGGGAAGGCGAAACTGGTGGATTTTGGGCTAGCTGCTCTTACAGATCGCAATAACCCAGAAAAGATGGCTGACTGTCCTAATGCACGCGCGATTGACTATGCAGCGTTGGAACGTGGTACGGGAGTTCGAAAAGACGATCCAAGAAGTGATGTTTATTTCGCGGGAAACATGCTTTACCACATGCTGGCAGGTACACCGGCACTTACTGAAACACGTGACCGCCTGCAACGCCTCAACGTCAGCAGGTTCCAAGAGGTGGTTCCGCTGCATGAACGCGTACCCGATGTACCTGTCTCTTATACACATCTGACGCTGCCGACGACTCCTTACGTGTAG
>CAJXTM010001102.1 GCA_913061385.1 uncultured Rhodopirellula sp.
CACGTAAGGAGTCGTCGGCAGCGTCAGATGTGTATAAGAGACAGGTCCCGGTCATGATCCTCTCGGATGGCTACATCGCCAACGGCAGCGAGCCATGGAAAATACCGACGATGTCAGGAATTTCGCCGATCACGGTATCGCATCCCGAAGGTACAGACGAAAACGAACCCTTCATGCCTTATGCACGCGACGAGCACTTGGCGCGTCCCTGGGCTATTCCCGGCACGCCAGGCTTGATGCATCGTGTCGGCGGACTTGAAAAAGAGGATGGATCTGGAAACGTCAGCTATGACCCAGCCAACCACCAGCACATGACAGAAATGCGAGCTACCAAGGTCGCCAAAATCGCCGAACGCATTCCGAAACAGGACGTCAGCGGCCCATCCAGCGGAGATGTGCTCGTGGTGTCATGGGGCGGAACCTACGGTTCCTGCCACACTGCCGTTAGCAGATGCCAAACGGACGGGCATCGTGTCAGCCATGCACACCTCCGTTACCTCAACCCCATGCCGTCCAACATCGGCGAATTGCTGCGGTCCTTCAAAAAGGTCATCGTAGCCGAACTCAACTCGGGGCAGTTACGACTGTTGCTTCGGGCTGAACACCTTGTCGACTGCGTTGGCGTTAACAAAGTCCAGGGCAAACCTTTTACCGTCACTGAATTGGTCGCAGCAATCGAACACGAAAGCAACTCTGTCAAAGACAACTCAATTCAGTCTGAGACAGGCGACTCAAGGCGCAAGGCCTGTTAAGCACAAGTCGAAGATACGTCTAGCTATTTCCATCCCAGTACCACTGCAAGTTGCAAACCTGAGCCATGTCCACGTTACCTGTACTGAAACCTGCTGATTTCGCATCCGATCAGGACGTTCGCTGGTGCCCCGGCTGCGGTGACTATTCGATTCTGGCGCAAATGAAAAAGGTCCTGCCAGATCTTGGTTTCCCACGCGAAAAGACAGTCTTCATCAGCGGCATCGGGTGCAGCAGCAGATTTCCGTATTACATGAACACCTATGGGATGCACAGTATCCACGGTCGCGCACCGACATTCGCGACTGGGCTCAAAACAACCCGCCCGGAACTGATGGTCTGGGTCATCACTGGTGATGGAGATGCCTTATCCATTGGGGGCAACCACTTCATCCATGCGTTACGGCGGAATCTGGACATCAACATTGTGCTGTTCAACAATCGGATCTACGGGCTAACAAAAGGGCAGTACAGCCCAACCAGCGTCGAAGGACAGGTCACGAAAAGTACCCCAATGGGCTCAATCGACCACCCATTAACCCCACTCTCGGTCGCTCTTGCAGCCGAAGCAACCTTTGTTGCAAGAAGCATCGATGCGCACGTCAAGCACCTCGGTGAAACCTTAAAACGTGCAGCCAAACACAAGGGTGCCTCACTTGTCGAGGTCTACCAAAACTGCAATGTGTTCAATGACGGCGCGATGGCCTACGCCCAGGAACGCAAACAGCGAGCTGACAACGTAGTGGAACTCGAGCACGGAAAGCCACTTATATTTGCCAACGGCACAAAAGGCATTCGTCTGGTCGGAACACATCTCGAGATCGTCAATACAGCAGATGTTCCCGCAGACGACCTCCTGATCCATGACGAGAAAGATCCAAACCCCTCCATCCACATGATGATGGCACGCATGTCCTACCCTGTGATGCCTGAACCCATTGGTGTTCTGCGCGCAGTTGAGGGAGTCCCAACTTACGACGATCAAATTAATGCTCAAGTGACCGCCGCCACCGAATCGAAAGGTGACGGAGATCTCGACGCATTGTTCACTTCTGGCGACACTTGGACCGTCGAGTGAACGGCGTCTGAACGCCCCTGAAATGAAGCTTTGCACGGACGCAGCTTGCCCCGGCTTATCGGGTCGGAAACCTTTTTTGGCATCGCGCGCGAAAACTGCATTGTGACGGATAGCGAATTGCTGTCCATCGAGAGACAAACCAGCGCTGCAGAGATACACCAAATCAAAACCGGCCGACAAAGTGCAACCGTTGCCCGTGGGCCGGGAAGGTTACAACCTTTTTTCTACCGTTGACTGTTCCCCGTTAAACGAGGTTCCTATGCCACGCGACAAAACCTATTCCGACGCTACGAAGGCAATCGGCGATACACCGATGGTTCAAATCAATCGCCTTTCACCCACTGACGGTGCCACGGTGTTTGCCCTGTCTCTTATACACATCTCCGAGCCCACGAGACCGAGGCTGATCT
>CAJXTM010001103.1 GCA_913061385.1 uncultured Rhodopirellula sp.
CAACTGGCCACCCTTCGCTGCCGAATTCGGCCACAAAGCAGGCGAAAACGCGCTTTCGATCGCGCGCTTCACCGGCGGCGATGTGGTGACGAGCGTATTCGGCTCCAAGGCGGAAGAAATCCTGCCTTACCTCGGCGATGCGCTGGTGCGGATTTCGGCATGGCAGCTGGTATTCACGGTTGGCATGGCGACGGGCACATATCGCCCGCTGCTCATCCTCTCGCCGATCCTGGCGAAAACCATTGCGAAATCTGGGTGGTCCAAGGATCAGGTGAAGCAATGGCTGTTCGACAATGCTCGCCTGCCAGCGAGCCAGTTCGAGCGCTATATGGGCGAATACACCAACCTCGTCCCTGGCCGCCGAACCCTGGCGGATATGGTCACGAACGGCGAGGCACCAGCGGTGTTTGCGGAATCAGACGACCCAGACCGCCCGGTCCCAATCGTCTGCCAAGCTTCAGACTTCCTAATCGCCGTCGCCGGCGACCCAGGCCGCACCAACGCCTTCGTCATGAGCCACAACGGGCAGTTGGGTTACACAGTAGGCGAGGCCATCCCCACGCCACAGAATTGGCCAAGCTTGCTGGAGGAGTTGGATTAGGTGGGGCTTGGAAGGCGGCACAGGATGTAGAGGTAGGCTTGGTGCGCGAAGGCGTCTGAAATTGGGTTAGAAGCGCCACTCCATCCACTATGTGATAAAGGTCGTTATCAGATATTGATGAGGATTGGTTCATAGCTGCCGGATGTGCCTGCACATGCGAGGAGAGCCGGTGCTCTCGCTTGAATGATGTCGATTAGTCAGTTCGGCGACACCGCCGCGTATCTAAATGCGTTCGCCAATGGAAACGCTCCTGCACTCCTACCAGCCCAACTGGTAGCCGAGCATATCAATGTTACTCTTCCAACGGTGAAGCGGATGCTGCAGGACAACCGTCTGTCGGGTGTTCGCATCAGTAAAAATCTCTTCATCAGCGTGCCAAGCCTTCAGAAGCGCGAACGGCAATTTGAGGAAGAGGTGCTCACAATTGAACGCTACCTTAAGAACCTCGCGCGCGGTGGTGAACGAAGCGTCTTCTATGAGCCAGTGATGGAGCTTGTTGGGCTCACCCACAAGATCCCCGCCGACCGCACTACGATTGCTCGCATGCTTGGAGAGGTTTCGCGCCGTTCTCAGGAGGAAGATCAAGTCCTTCTCTCAGTGGTGGTCCATAAAAAGACATCCGGTTCGACCCTGCCGTCCGAAGGCTTCTTTCCATGGGCGGAAGAACTTGGATACGAATGGGATGATGAGTACGAGTTTGTCGAACAGCAAACGGATCGTGTTCTGAATACTTATAAGTAAGGCGGCTGTTCAGGTATTGCACCTGGCATTCCGACAGAGAAACTTCCAATAGTTGGAGCTAACCTAATGTCAATCAATCGTTCACTGTGGCATCGCCTTGCGCAACGGGACTCCCTGCCCTCATTGCCATGTCCACGGTGTGAAGCGGGCAAACTGAAAGCCTCAAAACAAAAGATAAAAATCAAAGAACCTAGGTATTCTGTGGATGAAAAAGATGATCACCAATATGAGTGGGAGCCAGATTGGTCGGTAGGGCGATGGGCAGCATCCCTAGAATGCGATGAGGCCAAATGTGGGGAAATTGTCAACCTAATCGGTGACTCTGAGTGGGTTGAGGTGGATGTTTCGCCGGGCCAATGGGGCCTTGAAGAAGCGCTGCGGATTCAAGCTGTGTTTCCTGCCCCACCACTCATCCGTGCCTCAAAAAATGTCCCGAAAACCGTGAGCAGTCAGTTACAGCTGGCATCCCAAATGTTTTGGACCGACGTATCAACATGTGTGGCGCGGTTACGCACCTCCGTCGAGTGCCTGCTTGACCATCAGGGAGTGCCAAAGGAGCGCTTGGTTAAGAAAGGGAAAGGAAACAAAATTCACCGCATGAACCTAGCAGAACGCATCGACGCATTTGCTAATGGCTCATCGCACAAAGACCAACTACACAGCCTCCGACACATCGGAAATCTTGGAACACATGCAACTACAACTGTAGACGATGAGGATCTATTCGATGCGATTGACGTTCTCGAATTTGTTCTCACCGGAATCTACGACACACAAACAATCAACGCTAAGGCGACCAAACTCAAGAAAAAGTAAGGCGCTTCCTAAGGTCAAGCTTGCGCCAAAAACGGTCGATACTGGTGAAAAACTCAGTGCTTGAATGGCTGGAAACCATC
>CAJXTM010001104.1 GCA_913061385.1 uncultured Rhodopirellula sp.
ATCATCAGCAGATTAGGTCAACGCGGCCCTGATCAAATCAGACGAACAGGTAGAGAAATGCCCCCTCCACTGGGGAACCGTTGGTTTTTTTCCCTTTTCCCTGTTTGATTGAGGGAATCATCACCATTATGATCATGTGCACTGGCGCTGAGCTCTCGGGAACAGTACCAGCTAGTCCTCACCTGCACGACCGGAGGTCGTGACAACTTTTCTCAGTAAGAAATCGGCGGTAAACAATGCGTTACCTGCGTTCTGTGATTTGTGGTCGGTACGACCATTCTGTGTTGTCAGTGCTATTTCTCGGCACGTTTATGTTCTTGGTAAGTTCCTCGCATCCTTTGCAAGCGGGAACATTCGATGCCGAGAATCGAAGCGACGTTCGGAAAATCCGCAGCGACCTCAGGGCCGCCCAGTTTTTATCCAAGGCAACCTTTGGCCCGACGCAGGCGATGATTGACGATCTATCGATCCGAATTCGTCAGGTAGGCTATCGACGAGCATGTGGAGAATGGATCGACAACCAGTTCACTCTGCCAGCCTCATCTCACGAGCAGGTCGCGCGAGATATGGTTGCTGCAGACAATCGAACCATCACCGAAGCGAGCGTAGGCATTGCCAACTATCGTTACCAAGCTTGGTGGCACATCGCATTGACCCGAGAAGACCAATTACGTCAGAAGGTCGCTTGGGCTCTCTCACAGATTTTTGTCATCGGCGACAGTGGAACTGGTTTCAACAACAACACCTCCCGCAATATTGGTAACGGGGAACAGTCGCTGCCTGATTGGTTAGGAATGAGTAACTACTATGACATGCTTGCTAATCATGCAGATGGAAATTACCGGGATCTTCTCGGCGACGTCACATTCCACGAATGCATGGGCGTGTACCTGAGCGCGTATCGCAATCGCAAAGCCGACTTAGCCAAAGGCCGATGGCCAGACGAGAACTATGCTCGCGAAATCATGCAGTTGTTCTCGATCGGGCTTTATGAACTGCGGCAGGATGGCCGTTTGAAAGTCAATGACCAAGGTGAATTAATCCCAACTTATGACAATGAGGGGATCACGGAACTGGCAAGACTATTCACTGGATTTAAATCACAGCACAACACCAGCACCAGTTTTTATACCGGGCGCAATTATGGTGCACCAATGGAAATGCACTATCAAGAACATGACAACAACGTGGGATACACGGATGTCCTCGGCGAACCCGGATTTGGCAACAATGTTGGCAGCAAGACACTGTTTGGAACCACCCTGACTGCATTGCCTGATCCGCTGACTACCGAAGCAGCCTTAGCGGAGGTGAACGAAGGTTTGGATGTCATCGCGGGTCATGAAAACGTACCTCCCTTCATTTGCCGGCTGTTGATTCAACGAATGGTCAAGTCAAATCCCTCACGGGCATATACGCGACGTGTCACCCGAAAGTTTCGTGACAACGGGCAGGGAGTACGTGGCGACATGCAAGCCGTGATCAAAGCGATCCTGCTGGATCCAGAAGCCGTACGAGGACAGCGGGCACTGCGAAAACGCGAGCCACTGCGTGTGGAAGTGGTGACACGCGGGACTGAACACAGCCGCCTTCGTGAACCGATCCAACGAGTGACCTCGTTGATTCGTGCTCTACGTCCGAGTAGCAACTATGCAAAATCAGACCCCACCACGAATGTCCCTTACATGGCTTTAGTGGGAGGTCTCCGAGACGACATTGGACAGATGCCGTTTCGCGCCCCCAGTGTATTCAACTATTACTTGGCCGACTACCAACCGCCCGGTGAACTGATCGGTTATCGACCGTCTCAACGGATTCCAAGGGAAGGACTTTTTGCTCCGGAATACCAGGTACTCACTGCAGTCACCAGCAACCGGACCATGAATCGTTTCAGTTCTTGGACGCGAAACCGAAACGTTCGTTACAAAATGCGCGATGGTGTTGAGCTGACCATCTCATTTGACTTGTCCGAGGAATTGGAACTTGCCAAGGACAACGCGAATCTTCCCGAAATCCTCCGTCGATTTGACTTGTTGCTTTGCCACGGCAGTCTAAGCGAAGAGACAAAAACGAGCATCATCAGCGCCATCACTTCGGAAAGCACCGCGGTAAGCGACAACGACATCCGACTCGAGGAAGCTCTGCTCGCTGTTCTGTTGTCGCCTGATTGCGCAATTGAAGAGTAAGCCAAAGCGTTGTACCTCGGCGCAGCATGACCTATCGGCTACCCAAGGGC
>CAJXTM010001105.1 GCA_913061385.1 uncultured Rhodopirellula sp.
GCTTGTGGATGGCGCCACCGCTGCCCGCTTCCTGAATGATGTGATTGGGTATCTGGAAGCACCAAGTCGTCTGTTGTTGGCGCTTTGAGCCTCGTTTCCACGCTGAAACTGAGGGCATCCTTGGATTTCTTTTCCAATGATGCCACTGTGATGACAAATGCTGCGATTCATGCCAGCCCTTTTCAGGGCGGATCCAGCCTGCCGGCATCGCAACGCGATGAACCGGGATGCCTCAGCATTTGCTAAACTCTTGCAAGTCACAACGGCATCAGCATGAATGATCTGAACATCATTGTTTTCATCTCCGAACACTGGTTGGCAATCAGCAGCGCAACAACAGCGATGCTGATGATCATGATCGCGTTGACCATCTCACACGCCCTAGCGAATGTACGGACGTCCCAAGCGACGGTTGCTTGGAGCGTGGGTTTGATATCACTGCCGATTATCACTCTGCCACTTTATTGGGTACTGGCAAGAAATAAATTTCACGGTTACCGCGAAGTAATCCGCGAAGTGGAATCCCGCCAACGTGAAACTGGCTCAAATATTCAAGCTGAACTGCGAACGGAAAGCTACAAAAGCAGCACCACTCTGTGTTCTGCCATCGAGCAAGTCGCTGATGTGATGGACACGCCTGTGAGCAGTGCTACCAGTTGCGAACTGCTAATCGATGGCAGAGCCTTCTTTGAATGCTTGTTTGCAGAGATCGCGAAAGCCACTGAATATATTTACCTAGAATTCTTTATTTATCGCGACGATGAGATCGGGAACCAATTGGCACAGTGCCTGATTGAGCGTGCACAATCAGGTGTAAAAGTTCGAATGCTCTATGATGAAGTTGGGTGTCTTCGCCTTTCCAATACGTACCTGCAACGCCTCACTAAGGCTGGTGTTGAGGTACATTCATTCAACACACGCCAAGGCTGGACCAATCGGTTCCAGATCAATTTCCGTAATCACCGAAAGATTCTCGTCATCGATGGGGACACCGCAGTCGTCGGCGGTTTAAATATTGGAACGGAATACCTAGGATCGGCAGATAAATCCTCACGATGGCGAGACACGGGTCTCAAGGTCACTGGACCGATCACTCACAAGGTGCAAGCTGCCTTCGCGGGTGACTATTTCTGGGCGGCAAGAGAAAATCTTCCCGAGGCGAACTGGACTGCACCAGAAACTCAATCAACAAGCAAGAGTCTGAACTCAGAATCAGATAGGAATGCAGTCTGCTGCGTGACAGGGCCAGCAGACCTCCGCCCGCGTGCATCGATGATGTATTCTTCACTCGCCAACGCGGCAAAATCGAGGCTCTGGATTTGTACACCTTATCTGGTTCCAGATGAAGCATCGATCGTTGCATTACATATGGCTAAGGCCCGGGGGGTTGATGTGCGTTTGCTGATTCCTGACAGGGCAGACCACTTGCTTGTTTACCTTGCGGGCTTTCACTACGAAAACGAATTCACCGAAGCTTGCATCCCTGTCTATCGCTATCATGCCGGATTCATGCACCAGAAATGCGTGTTGGTTGACGACCAACTTGCCATGATCGGTTCAACCAATCTGGATAATCGCTCTCTGCATTTGAATTTCGAAATCATGCTGGGCATCAACGACCCCGACACCTTGTTGCAAATCGAAGCCATGTTAACGGAGGACTTTGCACTAGCGTCACAACAAGCAGGTAAAAAACTCCGTTGGTGGTACGAACGGCTTGGCACAGCCGTCGCGCGACTCACCAGCCCGATCCTATGAGATCAACAAATCAGTACGGAAATAGATCACCAGCAATATTCACTGCAGAGGTTTTCGCAGAAACCAGACATCAACATCAGGATGCTCTGGATCACGCGTGAAACCAAACTTCTGGTAGGCACGTCGAGCGGATGTATTGTCGGTATAAACTTCGAGTGTCAATCGACAACAATCATGTTCAACTGCGATTTGCTCAACGGCAGCAAGAAGTGCCGCTGACACTCCGTTCCCACGATGTGTTTCCGTGACAATGACGTCATGAATGTTGACCAGACGCCGACTTTTGAATGTCGAAAACCCAAAAAAGCAATTGATCAAACCGATGGGTCCGCTGAGGCTTTTCTCATAAGCCAAAACACTGAACGCCGTCGGAAATTCGGATAATTTTTCGGGCAGCCGCTGCAATTCTGGTGGATCGTGCCCCATCTCATGTTTTGCGTACTCACTCTGCATACAGATCAAATCGCGGCAATCATCA
>CAJXTM010001106.1 GCA_913061385.1 uncultured Rhodopirellula sp.
AGATCAGCCTCGGTCTCGTGGGCTCGGAGATGTGTATAAGAGACAGTTCCAGGACTTTTGGATGGCGGCAGTAAATCAACTGCCATGCTGTATCAATCTGCTCTGTCGGATCCGATGTACGTTCAGACAATTGCTCGGCAAAATGCCGCGAGTAAGTCAGTAACAATTCGCTGTTCATCATCAACAGCGACTGAGTGGAAGCAGTAGAGGTGTTGCGTTTATCACAGTTAGGTGACATAGGTGGCAGATCAAAAGCTTCCAGAACAGCGAGTGGCCGACTTCGTCGCATCTGTATGTAAACGCTGCGACGATACTGTTCTCCTTTCATATCGATGAGGCTGCCGGGTCGTCCAGCATTGAGATTTTCTTTGCCGATTACAAATCTACCCACACCATCTGCCATCACAGGGACCGCAGCGCCCTGAGCACTTGTGTTCAATTTCCCGGAAATATCGAGAATACAATCGCGGACAATCTCAGCGTCGAGACGTCGCAGCCGCCCAGAACCAAATAGCGTATTGTCCGGATCGATCCGCTGCCTAATTTCGTCATCAGTAACGGCTTGCCTCCATGCACGCGAATTGAGGATCAGTCGGTGAAGATGTTTCAGGCTCCAACCGCTTTCCATGAATTCAACCGCCAACCAGTCCAACAACTCAGGGTGCGAAGGTGCTTGGCCCTGCACACCGAAATCACCAGGAGTTTCGACCAATCCCCTGCCGAAATGTTGCCGCCAAACACGATTGGCAATCACCCTTGCCGTTAGCGGGTAGTCCGGATGAGTCAATCGCTTTGCTAACGCCAGTCGTCGACCACTGGTCGCGACATCGCTTGCGTCTGCAGGTATCTGCGGCAAATCACTGTTCAGAGATACAACGCTCAATCCCCCGGGCTGCAACTCCTGCCGCGGCTGGTCCGGGTTACCGCGAAAAAGGAGGTGAGTGCTTGGTATGCGCCCCGGTTTTTCGGTGATCGCTCGCACAAACTCCTGCTTTGGTTTCGTGGCGCGAATCTCAGTTGCCTTGGCCGTCTGTTTCTTAAGTTCATCAGCGGCTTTGCTATCGTACAAGTACAGCGAACTCGATGTGACATTCAGGTTGGGATGTTTACGCAGCAACTGATTTTGTTCAGGGGTGCGTTTACCCGCCGCAGTTGCATGCGCAGCTCGCGCCAACTCATGCGCTGCTTCGGGTAATTCCTTCAACTGTTGTTCAAATGTCGCAGAGATAAACTCCTTCTGTTGTTTACCACGCTCAGCATCAACCTTCTTCGCTTCAATCTCGATCTCAGCTGCACTTTTTCGATCTGCATCGGTGTACAATGAGATCCGACGTTTTGAAGGGACCTGCCATTTCTCGGGATCAAACGCAGGCTGAAAGATCGCTCTAAAACGGTAGTAGTCTGCTTGGCTAATAGGATCGTAACGGTGGTCATGACATTGGGCACACCCAACTGTTAGTCCTAGAAATGATGATGATACAATTCGAATGGTGTCAGCTATCGTGTCATGACGTGCCTGTAACTTGTCGGCAACCACACCCCCTGTTCCATCGGGTGCCATCCGCAAAAACCCAGTAGCCACCAAACGTTTTGCGTCGGCTGCTGAAAGATTGTTCAAAGGCGATGTTACCAACTCGTCGCCGGCAAGCTGCTCGGTAATGAATTGGTCAAACGGCATATCAATGTTGAACGCATCGATCACATAATCACGATATCTCCAAGCATCTGGGCGTACCGAATCAGCATCCGTGTAGCCCTCGCTGTCGGCATAGCCCGCAACGTCAAGCCAGTGTCTTGCCCAGCGTTCACCATATTGGGGTGTCTCGAGTAAGCGATCGACTGTTGCCGACCAAATTTTGTCTACACCGTCGGCCGAGGCCACCGAATCCACAAACCGTTGAACCGCATCCGGACTCGGTGGGAGTCCCAGAAGATCAAGAGACAGACGACGCAACAGCTTTCGCGGAGTTGCACTTGGACTAAAACTCAAATCCTCTTTCTGCAACTCGGTTAACAGAAATGCATCAATTGGATTTTCCACCAGGACTGAATTGCCAGGGAGTGGAACAGCTGGTCGACGAATCGGTTGTAGAGACCAGTGCGACCTGTCTTCCTCAGTGATCTGCGGTTCCAAGCCAAGACTCTCTGGTTCCTCACGTACCGTCACGGCACCCGCGACAATCCAATCGCTGTCTCTTATACACATCTCCGAGCCCACGAGACCGAGGCTGATCT
>CAJXTM010001107.1 GCA_913061385.1 uncultured Rhodopirellula sp.
GACGACGAGGACGAGGAAGACGCAGCAGCGGAAGCCGAAGACGACGATTACGAAGACGACTCGGAGGAAGACGAGGAAGGCGAGGAAGACGCAGCGGCGGAAGCCGAAGACGACGATTACGAAGACGACTCGGAGGATGGTGAGGAAGCCGACTACGACGACGACTACGAAGACGAGTCGGTGACTGAGCCAAGCAGCGGCACTCAGCGGTCTGTTGAAGATCTGGATGGCGAGATTCGCAACGTAGTGTCTGGCGACGTGTTGGAATCTGAATCTGCACGTTCCCGAACACAGGAAACAGGCTTCAATGCAAGTCGAGGAGATTCAGCGGGTGAGGGACAGTCAATTCCGGCTGCTCAAGAGGGTGGCGAATCGCGTTCACAAGCCGTTGACTTGTCGACGCATTCGGGGCTTTGTTTTCAATCAGTCGATTTGCCGACGATGCAGGGTGAGCCATTCGGGATGCGTCGTGCTGATGGAAATGGACTCGAATTGCTGGATGCGATGGCAGGACGGAATTCCGTGTTTGGCTACGGTTGTACGCCGATTCGTGAGTCTCTTGTCTCTGCTCTTTCCGATCATTTAGGCGAGGGTAGTCGGTTTGCTGATGTTGCAGATAGCGGCGAGTCACTGCTGTCGAGAAAATTAGAGCAAGTGTTTGCCGGCTCAAGTTCCGTTTTTGCCGAGTCCATGGCTGTGCTTCCTTCACCGGATCTGGCGGTCGAGTATGCGATTCAGATTACTCGACGCTTTCGCTCGGATAGGTCGTTTCGGACGATTGCTCTGCTGGGCAGTGATCATGGCCGCACTGGTATGTGTCGTACCGCCAGCGGGCAGCCTTATTTGCATGAGGGGCTGGGGCCGATGATGGCAGGGTTCAGCCATTTGCCGATGGGAGATTTGGAAGCTTTGCGAGCAGCGATTGATGAGCAAACAGCCGGCGTGCTACTGTCGCCCATCGATTTAGTGAACGGCGCTGTAGCCTGTTCAGCTGATTACATTGCCGGAGTACGCGCTGTCTGCAACGAACGTGGAGTGCTTCTCATCATTGATGAGACGCAACTTGTGTTTGGGTCAACTGGCAACCACTTTGCATTTGCTGCACTCGCAGATATCCATGCTGACATCGTGGTCGCATCAGCGGGACTTTTTGCTGGTTTGCCGGGTGGATTGGTTTTGGCATCACAGCATGCGACGGCGGGGATCGTTCGTGATCTGGAAAAGTACCCGTTGCTGTCTGCTGCTTTGATGTCGACTTTGGATGAAATGGATACTCACGGGTTGCCAGCAACTGTGCACGATTCGGCACGCGAATTTGCTGTTTTGATTGCTGAGCAGTTGAGTGGATTTGAGTTTGTGCGGGATATGAGGGTGACCGGAATGACAATTGGCATCGAATGTGATGTCAATGCAGTGGACGTGGTGGCTGCTGCAGCTGCTAACGGTTTACGCGTGGAGTCAGCAGGTGACACAGCGATACGGATTCAACCGCCGTTGTTGATGAGTCAGGAAGATCGAGAACTTTTGTTGAAGCGATTGATGGACACAATGAAGGCTATCGAGCGGGAAACCGCGGAGCTGACGTTGTAGAATAGATCCATTCTGGATTTGGTATTGGAATTAGTATGCAACATTTATTGAGTCTATTTGATCTTACGGCGGGGGATTTGCGTTCTCTGCTTGCGACTGCGCATGTTTTAAAAACAAGGTTGGCTGCCGGTGACCGGCCGCCTGTCCTTGAACGCCGTGTTCTCGCTCTCTTGTTTGAAAAACCAAGCTTGCGTACACGAGTCAGTTTTGAAACCGGTATCGCCCAATTAGGTGGGGCTAGCCTGTTTCTTGGTGAAGATGTGGGGTGGGGAAAACGTGAGTCACCATCGGATTTTACTCAGGTCCTCGGTCAGTTTGTCGATGCGGTGGTTTGCCGAGCAAAGTCGCACGCAAAGGTCGAGCAGTTAGCGAGCTACAATTCACTACCCGTGATTAACGGCTTGACCGATTTGTGTCATCCATGTCAAGCGTTGGCAGACGTCATGACCGTCCACGGTGCCTTTGGTGCGGTGGCTGACAGGCACTTGGTTTTCGTCGGCGATGGTAACAACGTGGCCCAGTCATTGGCTCTGGTCTGTGCCATGCTTGACATGCGTTTCACGCTGTCGTGTCCTGCTGAGTATGAGATGGATACAGCCTGTCTCTTATACACATCTGACGCTGCCGACGACTCCTTACGTGTA
>CAJXTM010001108.1 GCA_913061385.1 uncultured Rhodopirellula sp.
ATCTACACGTAAGGAGTCGTCGGCAGCGTCAGATGTGTATAAGAGACAGTTGTGGCACAGGTAGCAATTGCCATTTCTGACTGTAATGCTGCCGCAGTTGTCACACGATGGTGCATCGATTTGGAAGCGGGCAAATTGCTCACCTTGTCCGGGGCCCTCACCTGCTGAGGCATTGGGAGAACCGTTACTGTTATCAACGGAGTCGCTGATGCTTGCCAACAAGGTTGCTCTTTCCGCGAGCGCGACTGCCGCACCGGCATCCTCTTTCAATCCATCCATTACTGGACTGATAGGGGCAGTCATCACTTCGGAACCGTTGCCCTTGCTTGTGTTGTCAATCGACGTGGGCATGTGATCGTGTCCACTCATGAATGTCAATCCAAGCCAGCGGGCAATGTAATCCACCACGCTCTTTGCGATTCGGATGTCCTTGTTGGATGTGTGTCCCATCGGCTCGAACCGGGTATGGCTGAACTTATTGACAAGGACTTCTAATGGAACACCGTACTGCAACGCAATTGAGAGTGCGGTGCCAAAGCTATCCATGATTCCACCGATCGTGGAGCCTTCTTTTGCCATGGTGATGAAAATCTCACCGGGGCGGCCATCGGGATAAAGGCCAACACAGAGGTATCCCTCGTGTCCGGCGATTGTGAACTTGTGCGTCACACTTTGACGTGTGTCTGGCAGTCGTTCTCGCCGTGGTTTGTAGACGATCTTCTCAACGGTTTCGGTCACGACTTCGGTAGCCGTTGCTTCGGCTTCTGAATCGTCTGCTTTGGTGTTCAGCGGTTGCGACTGCTTGCTGCCATCTCGATAGATAGCGACTGCTTTCAAGCCGAGTTCCCAGCCCCAGAAATACGCGTTCGCGATATCTTCCGGGGTTGTATCGTTCGGCATGTTGACTGTCTTGCTGATAGCACCTGACAGGAATGGTTGTGCTGCCGCCATCATGGTGACGTGAGCTTGCCATGGGATGCTGCGAACGCCATTGGCTGGCTGGAACGCACAGTCAAAGACGGGCAGGTGCTCGTCTTTGAGCCCGGGAGCACCTTCGATCGTGTCCTTCTCGTCGATATGCTTGAGTATCGCTTCGATTTGGTCCTCGTTGTAGCCCAGTTTGTCGAGTCCAAGATGCACCGTCTGATTGACGATCTTGAGCATCCCACCACCGGCAAGCTGCTTGTATTTGACCAAGGCGATGTCTGGCTCGATGCCGGTAGTGTCACAGTCCATCATGAAACTGATCGTTCCCGTTGGCGCTAGGACAGTCGCCTGTGCATTGCGGAAACCGTACTTTTCACCAATCTCGAGGACATCGTCCCACAACTTGGAAGCAGCTGTTTTTAATTCTGCCGGGCCGTGGTCGTCAATTGAATTGCATGCCTCGCGATGCATCTGCATCACGTTGAGCATTGGCTTTTCATTTTCAGCGTAACCATCGAAAGGACCAACGACGCTCGCCAGTTCAGCACTGGTGCGGTTTGCTTCACCGTGCATCAGCGACGTCAGTGAGCCACAAAGGCCACGAGCCGCGTCAGAGTCGTAAGCAATACCGCTAGTCATGCACACACTGCCAAGATTCGAGTATCCCAGACCCAGAGGGCGGAATTTGTGGCTGTTGCGGGCAATCGGCTCGGTTGGATAGCTGGCGTGATCAACCAAGATTTCCTGAGCGATCAGGAACAGGCGGGCACTTGCTCGAAAACGTTCTGTATCGAATGAACCATCTGGTCCAACAAACTTCATCAAGTTGATCGACGCAAGGTTACATGCCGTGTCGTCCAAGAACATGTACTCGCTGCATGGATTAGATGCATTGATGTCGCCGCTGTTGGGACAGGTGTGCCAGCGATTGATCGTCGTGTCATATTGAACTCCGGGATCGCCGCAGTTCCATGCACACTCCGCCATCTTATTGAGCAGTTCTTTGGCGTCGTAGCTCGGTGCGTCACTTTCGCATTTGTCACTGATCCAGCGGGTCTGCCACTGTTTGTTATCCCGAACGGATTCCATGTAGTCGTCTGTCAGACGTACCGACAGGTTGGCGTTCTGGAAGCAGACGCTGCTGTAGGCTTCGCCATTGAAGTTGGATTCGTATCCCTCTCGGATTAGTGCATGTGCCTTCCTTTCTTCGGCCCACTTGCACTCGACGAATTCCAAAATGTCTGGATGCCAGCTGTCTCTTATACACATCTCCGAGCCCACGAGACCGAGGCTGATCTCGT
>CAJXTM010001109.1 GCA_913061385.1 uncultured Rhodopirellula sp.
CGAGATCAGCCTCGGTCTCGTGGGCTCGGAGATGTGTATAAGAGACAGTGATAGAACAGACCAAACAGCTTTCAGCACGTAGGGCAGAGGGCTTGGGGAAATGAACCCCTCAGTGAAGGCTGCTAATGTAAATAGTAATGCTGATGCAGCCATCACAGGCACTGCTTTGAGTGCGTTCACGCGAATCGAGTCGGGGCGGGTCAATCCATCGGTGTAGAACAATCCAATTCCGATTCGAAGTCCCGCAGCAGCCGCTAAAGCGATGGCAGTCAGCTCAAAAGGTCCGTGTGCAGTCACGAATTCAAAGAAGTTGTCCCCTCCAACCGTGCCGGGGCGTGCCATGTAGCCGAACATTGTTCCCAGTGAGATCGCGTTGAAGGCAAGCGTGAATAGACACGGAATCAGAAGTATCCCATAGGCAAAACATTTTAGCCCGATCCCTGTATTATGCATGATGTAGAAACCGGACATCGAAACATAGTGGTCAAGCGATCCGGCCATTGGTTTTGCATACATCTCTTCCAGTTGAGACAGCTGTTCCTTGCCAACCATGCGATCTGCAAAGTCGGGAAACATGACCTCGTTGCGGCCCAGAAACATGGACAGGGCAAAAAGGCCAAAGAAAACAATGGTCGCAACTCGTACGCAAGGGTCAGCGAAAATCTGTCGAGGCGCTGTCTCGAAAATAATCGTGGACCAGCGTTGGGGCTCGAATTTGTCTGCCCGGTAAAGCTGGTTGTGTGATCTTGCCACGAGGCGGTGCAGGTAGGTCACCATACCCGGAGGCAATTGATAAGTATCAGCGAGAGCGAGGTCAGCGCAGGCCGCCCGATAGAGTGTTGAGAATCGGGCAATGCCTTCTGCGCCTTGGTGCTTCTTGAGTCCTGTTTTTTCCGTCCGGCCACGCATTTCCATTGCATCGCAAAGTTTTTCCAGTTCGCTCCATTGCACTCGCCGTTTTTCCAGAAGCTTTGCTACGTTCATCTTTGCTCCCTTGGTCGGGGATTCGGCTGCGGAACGATTCCCGTCTTACTGGGATCAGGTATGCGTTGGGGGCTGGGCGTCGAATGGCTTCCTGATTTAATGTCGTTTAGAATTTTGCCTCCTGCATTTAGTTTGGGTTTGACTATTTGACTACGGGCAGCAGGTGCAAGTGGATTTGCTGTGTCTCCCATTAGCCCCTGTGGTTTGTTCTGGTCACGGCGCAGCGGGCTGAAACCAGCGAGCGGTCCCAAGTCGGTTTGTTCGACTGATGAATCGAAAAGATAAACGTTGTAATAGAGTGCGTAGATCAAAAGGTCTGGGTCGATATCAGACCGAAAGTCAAATCGCTCAATCAGCGGTACTGCAAGGTGGCGAGCGATCTCGCGGCGACGTGCAGGTGTGAGATAGTGCCTCCTCTCAGCGTAAATTGCCAGCGTCTTTGCCATGCTGCGGCTAACGCGATAGTCACCAGGAAAAAATGACGCCAACGCAGGCACACGGGGATCGTCAACTTTTGCAATCGGTAATTGCCAGCCACGTTCGTCGACAATGACCATGGTGCCTGCGGCCAAGTCACCAAGACGCTGCATGCGGCGAGTGGATATCATGGTCAGCAGGCCAATCATGCCTGTCGGGATTAGTAAAAAGGGAGCAGCATCAGGTGTAAAGGAGCTGAGAGAGATCAACGGTGCCAAATCTGCAATCCGTAATAGGTTTCGTAGCATTGCCCGTTTTCCGCTGATCGGACGTCCTTCGATATCGATGGCTCGGATGCCACATGCCCACTTGCCAATCGTTCGGCCGTTGAAATACGTCTCCAGAATGGTGCCGTAGAACCAACTGATCAGGAAGTAGAGTATGAAGCCGGTGGCGAGAATGAACGAGCTGAAATTCGAGAAATTAGCCAGCAATCCCGCCAATGCCAGCCCGATCATGACCAAGATGATCACGCCCCAACGGACGCCGAAGTCAATCAAATAAGCTGGCAAACGTCGAAAGGGACCCGCCAACTGGTAATCGAAGGCGATGTTTTCCGGCGTTACAACCGCGATGGTAGTATCGAGTGCGGCAGGTGAAGCCATACGGCAGATGTGGTTTCAGAGGCTGCGTTAAGAGACGAGTGCCTTCATAGTATCATCTGCAACAGCCCTCATTTGCAACGGATGCACATTAGTACTGTGGGGATACCTGTCTCTTATACACATCTCCGAGCCCACGAGACCGAGGCTGATCTCG
>CAJXTM010001110.1 GCA_913061385.1 uncultured Rhodopirellula sp.
TACGAGATCAGCCTCGGTCTCGTGGGCTCGGAGATGTGTATAAGAGACAGCGTAACCGGTATCGTCGGACAACTCGACCCACCTCGCTACCCACGGATTGGAAAAGCGACCGCTGCCGATCATCCCCCAGTGGGAGATGATAATGTGCTGCACGGCAGCGATGGCCTTGGAGGATGTAAATTCGAGCCGTCAGGTCGGCAGCACCAAACCCCCAGTGAAAAAGTAATCTCTGAGTTGGTACATCAAAACCCCAACTCAGTCACTTTGGTCTGCCTAGGCCCACTCACCAATCTGGCACGCCTATGTCGTCGGGACCCTACCGCGATTCCACTGATCAATAACCTTGTGATCAGTGGTGGATCAGTCAGCCACCCGGGAAATGCCTCTCCTGTCGCTGAAAGAAATATGTTCTACGATCCCCAGAGCGCAGCTCAAGTTTTCGAGTCGGCAACGACGAAAAGTCTGGTTCCTCTGGATGTGTCTGCTCAGGTGCATTTTGGTGTCGAATTACTGGATCAGTTACCCTCGCGTTTTACCCGCGCAGGTTCATTGCTGCACAAGATCATGCCGTTCGCGTTCCGCATGGCACACCGACATCTGGGTCGAGAGTTGATTCCACTTTATGATCCCACCGCGTTGATGGCTGTGCTGGAACCAGATCTTTTCGAATGGTCCAGCATGCGTGGCAAGGTAGAACACCATGGATCACTGACGCGGGGCGTGACAGCATTCGATCAACGTTTACGACCGGAATGGCCCGTCAACATGGAAGTTGCAAATGGCGTGGACGCTTCCGAAGTTCAGGCCGCCATCATCCGAAGCCTGCGTTACGCAGGCCAACAAAGCTGAGTGCCTTTATTTCTAGGCGGCATTTACCAGTCACCCAATACGGCCATTTTTTCGTAATCGTGTGCGGCATTCAAATACCGTAGCGATCTCGCAGGCACCGTCGGTGTGTCGCTGCCAATTCAGCGCGTGCTTTCTGACCGCACTGATTTGCAGTCTCGTGAACCCGTTCGAGAATTTCGCCATAGACAGTGATAGGGCCGGCACCAAGGTCCCAACCAGCCGCTATGTAACATTCGCAGGCCACTGTAATTTCATCAGCCGCCAGATGTGCGACAGCTCTTTTCTTCCAATACTCAGTGACCACAGCCCTGCGTTCAGCGATTGTCGCTTCCGAGACGGTCAACATGTAATCCGATTTTTCAAGCGCGGTCTCATCCAATTGACGTATTCGCTCGATGCTGAACTTGGATGCGTCATCAGTCGCCCAATGAGTATTCATGCGAACGGATTGGTCCGTGAACACTGAACAGAGGGCGGCCTTTGAATACGCATGAAGTGCCTGGTCCGTGTGACCAATCCGTTCCTCACAATAACCAAGAATCTCCCACCCCCACGCAATTTCCGGCGTCAGGTTTGTCACCGCTTGGGCATGACGTGCAGCAGACTTCCAATCCTGCTCGACCAGTTTCAGATCGTGGCCACCTGACTCAATCTGCTGACGATGATTCACGGGGACCCTTGAGATATCAAATGCCCACTCAGTCAATTGTTTTCTTTCAATCCCCTCGGCTTCCTGCCCTATCGCAAGCTTGAGCGACTCTACATCCGGGTAACACAATGACTTCAGCACAAGCTCGCAGTGAATGGCGACCTCGGCAACTTTAGCGTTCAGCAAATGCTCTGTGACTTGCTGTGGGTCCCGGGCTGCGTCCAATGACTCAGCCAAGCCCTCGGGCATGTGCCCAAAAGCCCAATCCAACAACTCGTCATTACGGTCATCGTGAACATTGGATGGTTGAATAATCGCAGGAATCGCGTGTCGTCTGGAATCAGCCGAAATTCGATCGATAAAACCATCAAAAACAATTGCTTGAGCAAGGTCATTTCCCCACGGAATCCAGTCCCCGCCACCGTGGTACCACTGCACAACTTCACTTGCCAAGCTGTTCTCATCGATACGAACACACAACCAATCACCCGAAGTATTGCCAATCAGCGGAATGAGGTCGCAACTCATCAGCCCAGGCCAAATTGGCTCTGGAGCATCGGCCATCAATAAGGAAGGGGCGACGGCACAGCAATATTCTCCACATCCGTGCCGCTTCCATATTTCAGAATCGAACCAGTCAATCAGCGCAGGAGAAAAAACGCACTGATATCGTTCGGCGAGACGCTCCGACCATGAATCGGAACCTGTCTCTTATACACA
>CAJXTM010001111.1 GCA_913061385.1 uncultured Rhodopirellula sp.
CGGCGGGACATCGCAAATGGCGAGGGGTGGCAATTGCAAGCGTAGGTGGAGTTCCGCCATGTGGGGCGTGCCGGCAGTTTCTTGCTGAGTTTGGTTTAGACACACCCATCATCCTTGTGAACCTGATTGATGGAGCCCGCAGCGTCTGCAATTTGTCAGAGTTGCTGCCAAGTTCATTTGGTGCAGTTGATCTGCCGGGGGCTAGGGAAGGCAACACCGTAAAGTAGACTCACCAGCAGTGAAAAAGTTAGCTGCTTGAAAAGCCTGTTTTGTGTCTTGGAAAGATCTGACGGTGAAAACCGGTGATTTGGAAATTCAGTTCTGCGTAAGTTCACTGCGTTTCTTGGCAATCAGTGATAATAACGCCCGCTGTGGTTTCACGAATTTCTCAACGCCCTGTTTCATCAAGACATCATGCATGGCTTGCATGTCCACCTTCGTGTCAGTTTCCTGCTGGATTTCCACAGTCGGCATGATGTCCACGGTACGACCAAATTCGATGCCACTCGAAGCAACGGCCTCGTTGGTTTCAGGTGGATTGGTTTGAATGTCACTACCCGCAAGAGCCTCAACATATTTCCACGCCGGATCAGAGGGTTTTTTGGTTCCGGTGCTGGCAAAGATCAGCTCTTGCTCTAGCCTCAAGCCCTTGGTGTTCCAGAAATCCTGATTCGCCTGCCAGACACGTTTTGCATTTAGGATCCCGACATGACCTTGGGCCGCTGGAAGTAGGTCTTGAATTTCCTGTTCGGTGTAGATATCGATTCGGGAAATGAAAATGCTGTAAACACTTTTGAAGTCAGTAAGATTGGATCGGCGCTGGGCTCCTCGCCATACGGCGTCACGAGCCTCGGTGTATTGTTCGGCCGTGAAAATTAACGTTACATTGAGCGTTACTCCTGCCGCAGCGAGTTCCTCTAACGCATCAATCCCTGCTGCAGTGGCTGGAACTTTGATCATGCGATTGGGATGCCCGCTGGAAAAATGTTTACCCAGTTCAATGTAGCTGGCTGTTCTGTCCTGATTGCTCAAGGCAACTTCTGCATCTTCCAGCAACGGGTCTAGTTCAAAGCTGACCCAGCCAGCGTTTCCTTCCGTCGCCGTATGAATCGAAGCAAATTTCTTTTCTGCATCGCTGACAAGATTGTCGGTCAACCGCCAGGCAACGGCTTTGTCGTCAAGTCCATCGGCGATCAGTAACTCGATTACGTGGTCCAAGCCACCGCGTTTGACGATCGCTGAGATAATCGCCGGGTTGCTGGTAGCGCCCACTGCTCCCCAAGCAAGGTTTTTGTCGACTTCATCCGGAGCAACCGAGTCGAGGTACAGTTTCGTTCCGGTGTCGATCAGTGATTGCAGTGCGTTGGTCATCGGCGTGTTTGTAAGTTTGACGTTTTGAGTCGGCTTGCAGGTGTTTGCAGCAGTGTGCTGCGACTGCCGAGGTTGTCTTGTGTTTCATTGAGTTCTTAGTCTAACAGCATCCATTTGTTGGGCATCGACTGACTTAGAAAGGGTCTTGCGGTCGGTGCGAGTTCTCGTCGGTGCAGAATTGCGAACTGATTGTGTCTGTTGCCGCGTTGCGCAGGTGCTGTCTGCCAGTCTGGAGGATTATCAGATCAGCGGTTGTCGATTCGCGTGCACGACAAAGCCCCCCGGCAGGAATGCTTTTGGATTGATGTGCGATCCGTCGATGGAAAGGGGGTCAATTTTGTCGATGGTCCAGCCAGTGGCTTTCAGATCCTGCTTGAGTTCGCGTTTTGAAAAGCGGTGCATGAACATGCTTTCGAGACCTCGGTAAGCGTAAGTAGAATCACCGAATTCACAATTTTTATCGCGAAGGCCATTCCACCAGGACCGAAGAAGTTGGCGTGGTCCGTGATGCTCTCGTAGTGCAGCCCAGCGGTGATGCACGTGCAGGACGAAGGTTCCACCAGGGCGGATCAGGTTGAACAGGGTTGTGAGCATCGAGCGTCGATTGGTTCTCCCGTGAATCATTCCAAGAGTGCTGAACAGGCAGACGGCATGATCGGCACTTTGTTCGGCAAAGCAGCTCAATTCGACCAGGTTTGCCTGAACGGCAAATATTCTGCCAGCGGTGCAACCGGCCAAGAATTTTCGATTCATGACTTCCAGCATGGCACGGCTTAGGTCGACACCAACCACGTCATAGCCTGTCTCTTATACACATCTGACGCTGCCGACGACTCCTTACGTGTAG
>CAJXTM010001112.1 GCA_913061385.1 uncultured Rhodopirellula sp.
CGTCAGATGTGTATAAGAGACAGCCTTTGCTTCCCGCGGCATCGGGCTGCATTTCCCACGATTCAAATTCCTGGCCGGAACTCAACGCGTCCAGTCCAATCAAAGCCGCGGAAGCATCGAGAACGAATCGCGATTCGAGCATCCGGACCTGTGGTGCGGCTTGCCTTTCCTGCCTGATTGGAAGTGGTTTTTGCTTGAGAAGATCATCGAGCCTTCCGCGCAGGCGCGACCTCATTCGTTGTAATTTCGTTGCATTAGAGGTGTTTCGGTTCATCAAGAAGTGCTCTGCGACTACTGGTGCGCAAGGGCATGGCTAAACCCACCCTCATGAGCGTGAAACGATGACACGCATCATTCTGGATAACTGTCCCCATCCCAAAATCTACCTCGGTCGGCAAATCGGCGGAAAAACAGGGCGTTCTTTGTATCCAGTTGCTATTTCATCGTAGTCCGCTCCTTAGTGAACGGCATGTTAAAGTCGTTGAAATCCGCCGAACCGGACTGTTTTTTGCATCAATTTAAGCAAGCATGGTAACCTGCGTCGATTGCACCAGATTTTCTGACTAACCAGTTTTTTCTACGACACTGGGGCAGGAAAGATCGACAAACATAGTGTCGATATCTCTGGAATCGAATTCCATCATGAATTGCTGCCACTACAAATTCGCGTTTGCTCCGTTGTTCGCCTGCTTGGTGTTCTGCGCTACGGGTGCAGAGGCATTTGGGCAAGTGAAGGGTGCCACACCTCTGCAGATCGGGGACGAAGCGCCGGAAATCGCGACTCCCGCTGAGGAATTGGGTGACTCAACAGGGAACAAAAGCACACTGGCTCCGCTCTTGGGCTCACCGCAGGCTAACCCCGGCCAGCCGGCGGCCTTGCCACATGAGGCACCCCAAACTGAGTTACCTCAACCCCCACCAATCGGAACCGCAGGTCCGAGAACGCAGGGCGAGGACTACTGGAAGCCAACCGCTGGAAAAACGGAATCGCTCAAATACGAAAAACTGGATGCTGAGACCGACCTCGACCGCTTCAATGCTGACAGCGTCCGGAAGCTTCGTAAGCCAATGCAAGACATCCGCATCGTTGCGGAGGACAACGCGGAGGTTCCTGAGAACTTGGCTGCCCAATTCATGGTGAAAGAGCCAGTATTGAAGATCGTCGCAGCCGGCATCAGTCCGCCGCGACCGGACAGATATCCGATCCAATTCAAGCATCGTCCTCTTTATTACGAGCAGCCGCATCTTGAACGATGCGGTAGGGGTTGCGGCTTAGCACAAAATGCAATTTCAGCCGGACAGTTCTACATGAACACATTTTTCTTGCCTTACCACATGTGCAAGACGAAACCTGGCTGCCCTGTGAGTTCGGGCGGTGACTGCCTCAGTTGCGAGCCTTATTCATCCGATTGCAGTGTTTTTCCATTGAGCTACAAGGGCTTGGCCACAGAAGCAGCATCTTTTGCAGGCTTTACATTTCTATTGCTCTAGCGTTGCGTTCAGAATCAGGCACGCCTTTTGTCATGAACTTCGGTCACCCCCATCGCGGCAGCCCTTCTAGCGGACTGTCACGTGATCGAATCAACAAGGCGTGCGTCGAGCATTTGGGTTTCAAGATTCGCGCCAGCCAGTGGGATGCATCAAGTCTTCTCAGCACTCGCTGCATTGTCGAGATGCCGACGGGTGAAGGCAAAACACTTACAACACTGCTTGCAGCTTGTTCTCTTGCTGCCAAGGGCCGAAGGGTTCTGATCGCAACCGCGAACGACTATCTCGCGTCTCGTGATGCTGATTGGATGTCAAAACTTTACGAGTCGGTCGGCTTGAGCGTATCGAGTGTTACGACCGCCACTCCACAACAGGAGCGTGCATCGGTATACGAACGCAATATTGTCTACGGAACACTCAGAGAATTTGCCTTTGATTTCTTGCGCAACTCGCTCAACAACAGAAGTAAATTGCATACCGATGCAGAGCAAATTGAATTTCCAATAGACGTTTTGATCATCGATGAAGCTGACAGCATTCTGATTGATGAAGCGCGAACCCCAATGATCATCACAGCTCCAGTCACCGACGTTAATCAAGCGAAAGAGTCGTGTTATCGGTGGTCCAGTGACGTAGCAAAAGAATTCCACCGTCCTCGTGACTATGTACGATCAGACGCCTGTCTCTTATACACATCTCCGAGCCCACGAGACCGAGGCTGATCTCG
>CAJXTM010001113.1 GCA_913061385.1 uncultured Rhodopirellula sp.
CCCGCTTGCAGTGCTTTTTCAAGTACGAAACGCGTTTGCGGCATGGGGCCTTCGGCCGCATCGACCAGCAATAAACAGCCGTCGGCCATTTGCACGACTCGTTCGACTTCTCCGCCGAAATCAGCGTGGCCTGGCGTATCGATCAAATTGATTTTCACGCCGCGATAGGGGATCGCAATGTTTTTCGAAAGGATTGTGATCCCGCGTTCACGTTCCAGATCGTTTGAGTCGAGTATTCGCTCACCCTTGAGTTCGGCCTCACGGAATTGGCCGCTCTGTCGAAGGAGGCAGTCAACGAGTGTGGTTTTTCCGTGGTCGACATGGGCGATGATGACGACGTTTCGTATGTCTTGGCGACGCAAAGGAGTGAATTCCGGTAAAATTTGTTGAACGCGTGATGTAAGTTTCAGTTGCGGCGATACCCGCAAACTGGTTCGCGGGAGAATGCCGACAGATCGTTGATAGGTGAAGTTGCGGTGCAGCTAGTAGTCATGTCGAACTGAGGGTTGGATCGATCCGATGATAGGGTAAGTCTTGCAACGGAACAAAATTTCCGTTGCATCGCTTTGATCCGGTAAGCCAGAGACTCCCAGCGGGTGCCGCTGGCGTTCTGATTTTCGCCGGCGGGCTGAGTAACGTAATTCGCCGGGAAATCAGATTCTGGATACAGAGTTGCAGGATCTGGATTCAGAGATGCTTGACCAACCTTTGCAACAATGACTTGTATTGGATCTTGCTAAAAGCCGCTCGTTGCAGGCTGATTAAGCCAGCTAGATGTGTTGCTCAGTGGGCGTGTTACTCAGTGGGCGTGATGCTTGTAGACGCCGCTCATCTCTCCGTCTGCGGTCGAAATGGTCAGCGTCGTTTTCACAACGTCTCCCATTTTTATTGCAGTTGCAAGTGCAGGACTTGTGATTTCGTAAACGACGCCGTCATCAGTCTCGGCTTTTACCAACGGGTAGTCACTGACTTTGCCTGCAATGTCTGTGCTCATCGCAACCTTGGTTACCGTGTCTGGTTTTGCCGCGTCTGCTACGTGCACAACGAATTTGTCTGCATCGTCGGTGAACTGGACTTCGACTTCCTTGTCACCGCTGAGTTTGATGAGATGGCCGCCGCGAATCCCATGGGCGGGATGGTCGTGTTCGGCATGGTCGCCATCGGCATGGTCGGCGTGATCGTGGTCGCCATCGGCATGATCGTGGTCGCCATGATCGTGGTCGCCATGATCGTGGTCACCGTCGGCATGGTCGTGGTCGTCATGATCACTTGAGGCGGGATTGGAGCCATCCACTGGTTCCTGAGTGTTGCACCCCATGACTGCGAATCCGTAAACGCAGACTACAGACAGGCAAAGTAAGGTGGCGAAACGGTTGTTCTTCATGACATTCACTGATCGGGTGATAGGATAGGAGGTGAGGGCTTCGTCGTCCGGAACCAACTTGTAAACGAATCGACCTTAATAACGCGGTTCCACAAGCTAATGGTTAACGACCTCTATTTGAATCAGAAGTCCTAGTTTTCCCCACCCCAAATTTATCACCCTTCTCGGCTGTTAAAGGAAAATATTGCTTCATTAAGCCTAAGGGGGGGGCATTTTTGAGGGGGTGTTGCGAGTGCCGTTGCCAATTCTTCGGGCTTGTGGCATATTTGCGAGCGCAAAAGGCCGCCTGCGGTGTTGCCCTTTCGACCCCCCCTTCGGTTTTTATCGGAGCAGTCGTGTGGTTCAAACCGAGGCTTACTTTCCCATCTTCGAGCAAGTTGTTATTTCTACATGCTCGGACGCCTCAGATCGCCAGTCAGAGATCTGTGTGCATAGTTGACTTTGTGAAAAAAATCACAAAGTCAGCGGGAGGGGTAGTACGGCTAGCATTTGTTATGAATTCAACACATTCTGTCCTCCACAGTCATTTTGAGTACCTTCACAGCGATGACCAAGATCAGACAGGGTTTAGATCTGCCCATCCTCGGCAGTCCCGAACAACATATTGAAAAAGCGGCAGCGGTCAGCCGGGTCGCTCTATTGGGTGATGACTACGTCGGCATGAAGCCGACGATGCTCGTCGCTGAGGGTGATAGTGTCTCGATCGGACAGCCTGTTTTTGAGGACAAAAAGAATCCCGGCGTGATCTACACGTCGCCCGCATCCGGAAAAATCGCGGCGGTGAATCGCGGTGCGAAACGGAAATTCGAGTCGGTTGAAATC
>CAJXTM010001114.1 GCA_913061385.1 uncultured Rhodopirellula sp.
CGTCGGCAGCGTCAGATGTGTATAAGAGACAGGTCCTACATGGCTCAAAGAAGCCAAGACGGCAAGTTAATTCTTACCGCGGACGAAGCGTTTTTTCCGAAACTCGGACTCGCAGCAATGGGCGTGGGTTCTGAAACCGACATTGCTGGTCTCAACAAAGGTGAGTCCTTCGCCTCAATCAGTAAATGGGACCCGGATGATACCGCTGAATGGGGTCTGTATCTTGAAAACAGCGGTGACATTCAATTCCGTTTTTTTTACGAAAGCAACATTGGACCTGGAAAGTTTGAACTCCGCATTGGCAATTCATCGGTAAGCATTCCTGTTCCGAAGAGCCTCGGACCACAAGTGATTGCGGGACGACTGAGGCTTGAAAAGCCAGGCTTTCAATCTTTACAAGTGATTTGCAAACAGGCTTCGGTCGATTGCAACATTCTCGCAATTGAACTGTCGGGGGCAGCAGCTAAAACGGGTGCTGTGCTTCGAAAACGATGGCGTCCCGCTGCTGCACATACAAAATTCACTTCATCAAACTCACATGGTCCCATACGACTGTGGGTCATGGAAATGGATGCAGTTCCCGGTGCACTGCCTTTCTATAGCCCCATCACAACGCCCTTCGGTTATTACGGGCCAACGTGGCAAGCTAATGGCGAAGTGAACTCGAGCTTCAACTTTTCGCTCTGGTCCTTTGGGCGGGGCAAGAAGTCTCCGCCCATCGAACAACTATCTCATTTACTGGCCGCTGGCGACCGCAAAGCAAGCTTGGGTGGTTTCTCACATGAAGGAACAGGCGTCAAAATCCGAAACTGGGAACCGCTGGCAGGTAGGCAAGGACAACGACAAGCACTCGCATTGCGCGTCAAACCGGGGACGCCGTACGACACCTACTATAGCTACTTCTATGCGAGTGACGAGAAACGTTGGCGTCTCTTCGGCATCGGCAATCGATACAACAATGGCAAACCTCTCAAATCACTTTGGGTCGGAAGTTTTGTCGAAGTACCTGGTCGTGCATCGGTTCAGCGCACGGGGGCATACACTAGAACGATGAGATATCGTGGTTGGTGCATGGACACCAGCGGTAAGTGGCACCCATTGAATCAAATGGCCACCGGAAATGCCAACAAAGCGAGTGGTTTGACCCATACTGACCGTGGTGTCACCGATGATGAATGGCTCTATTTACAAACAGGTGGCTGGACTTTTCGTGAGCCACCAAAGACATCCACCATCCAACTTACAAACCCGCCAACGAGACCTGACTACCTCACTGCTAAAGACATCAAGGATCTCAACAGCACGCCCTCGTCAATCGAGTTCAGTGAGGAAGGCCAACCAGCAGATCCTCGCAACATCTCATTCAACGTTCGCAATACCAGCGAAGCCTTTGCTGCAACGCTTTACTATGGCAACAAGGAAGCACTCACGTTCGCTGACCAATGGCAACACAAAATCCATTTGCCAAAAATCAAAAACGGCCACAATCAAATCAAATTACCCTCGAACAATACACAAGGACCTCTCTTGCTACGTTTACGCCTCACCAACGACGAGGGCACCTTCTGGTCGCGAAAAACCCTTCGAATCAAACAATGATTCACAAAACTGCTCCCAGCAATCAAACTCACAGTCCGCGACCAAGAATTCATCGATAACGAAGCTAAAACGCAACTTCACTTACATTTCCCAACCCACCGACTGCGATGCCAGCAGGAACCAATGTGTTTTTCGTCTCTGATTTAGCGATGGCATCTCCTCTCCAGCTTCAACGCAATTCCTGAGCAGCCTTACCTGTATCCCATTCACCTTGGCTGTTATGCGCAACTTTCCTGGCTTGATTGAAAACGCGCTTCGAGTATTTTCCGAACACGCCACGGCCCGCAACCGGGTCTCTAAGCATTTCTCCGGTGCTGAACAGAAGTACCACCAGCTTAAAAAACAAGTTACATCATTCAGCAAAACGTTTGCTCGAAATTTGAACTGCCAAAAGAAATCGTTTCGGTCGATTCTTCAAATAGAGAACAAGCACCGGCAATTCATCATTGAGGCAGCGCTGCAAAGTTTTCATCTGCATACCTTTGACCGTCACTTTGCTGTTTATCATCTCGTTCCCAGCGAGGAATGAAACGTCAATTCGGTGCAGGCATACAAGCCCTGTCTCTTATACACATCTCCGAGCCCACGAGACCGAGGCTGATCTC
>CAJXTM010001115.1 GCA_913061385.1 uncultured Rhodopirellula sp.
AGATCAGCCTCGGTCTCGTGGGCTCGGAGATGTGTATAAGAGACAGAACCAAGGCCGCCGTTCCGATTCCCAACCCTGCCTACAATCCAAAGGTAATGAACATTCCACCGCAGACGAAAAAACGGCCCGATCCAAACACTTTCTTTCAACGTCGTGACGTCAACAATGATGGGACAATCACACTACAGGAGTACATCGGCAACCCGAAAATTCGTGACGTCGAAGCATTGACCCGTCAATTCAATGGACGAGACAGAAACCAAGACGAGCGATTGTCACTGGAAGAAATAAAACAAGGACAATAAAAATAGATGACACTGCGTTTTGACGGGGCTTCACCACCGAACCAAAAAGATTCGCGATTAACTCCACCGCTCACTTTGGCATGCTGCAAATCAACGATCCTGCAAATCAACGATCCTGCAAGTCAACGATTATTCAGACTCGGTTTGTTCGCTGGCGTTGAGGACAGCCGCTTTTAGTTTTTCAGTCTCTTCCAGGTCCAGGGTGCGCATGCTCAGCCAACCTGCGAGGCGATTTACTTCCAGATAAACCTTTTGCACATCGGCTTGAGCGGCCTCAAAATCTCCCATCGCCATGCTGACTTTGGTGCGTGCACGAAGATGTGGGACGCCCACCTTCTTGGCCGGTTTCTTTTTTTGCTCTGGATCCACGGGTAGCTCGATCGGTGCATGGGTGAGTGCCAGACGCTGGGCCTGCTCCAAATCACCACGCGCCAAGGCATCATCGACAGCCTTTTCATCCTGCCACTCAATCAAATTCTGAAGTGCATTTCCGTGCTGAGAAGTCATGGTCAAGCCTGAAAGGAAAGCCGCAATGGTTCCGTCCGGCCGAATGATCAGAATGTCCGGTTTTACACCATCAGCAAGGATCCCCAGCCGCTGAACAATTGGGTGCTTGATCCCTCCTGCGGCAAGCATGGTCTGAAACTGATCGGGAGCCTGTTTTCTTTTCTGCTGCTCCTCCAACCAATTTGCACAAGCCTCGCGTGCCGCATCAACGTCCTCATTAAGAATCACCACGAACTGCCGAGCGTCGTTCACCGGGCGTTCGTTGGTGAACGTGCCATAGCGTGCCAGATGGGGAACAGTTTCCGCGTCTGGCCTGAACTCGATGATCGTCCACTTGTCCTCGCTGGCCTCGGGGATACGCAGTGTCTTGCCATCCAGTGATTTGAGTTCAAACTGGATCGAACGCCTTGCATCCTCCGGCGTGCCAATGGCCAAAAAGTGCCCCTGACGTCGGCCATACGTCCAGCCGGCGACGAATGGTGGCTGGTACATCCAGTAGCGATGATAACGATCCAATAGAAACGCAGTTGCGTTCCAAACCATTGGCGTGTCAGCGTGTTGATCCAGACTCGCCCGCCGGTACTTCTCGTGCAATTTGCGTTCGCTGATTTCCAGAGCGAGTAAAGCGGCCACTGCGTTTGTAGTGGCAACCGTCCGTTTCTGATTGACAAACTGGCTTATCACACGGGAAACATCTTGACCTGGATCTCGTAATTTCTGTCTTGCCACACAGAGGCGAGCGATCAGCTCGGCACCGTCGGGATACCCCTGCTGCAGCGCGAGCTCAGCCTCTTGCAAAGCGTCGGCAAATCGACCAAGACTTCCTTCAACTTTCCATAACCCCATCAAGGCAACAATCCGCCGGTTACGGACCATCCACAGATCAGTAGCGTCTGGATATTCGTCAATCACCCGTTGGCAAAGTTCATCAGCTTTTTCGTAGTTCGCAATCGCTTGCTGTGATGTCAAACGGTACCGTTCCGGTGGCTTCACAAAACAATCTTGGATCCCTTGCAGCTTGTCATCTGGCACCACGGAAGATCCCCGCTTCAATTTTTGTGGCTGACCTGAATCCCCTGCCACGACCGCCTTCCACTCTGGTGGAGCAGCGGGATCAAAGTCACCCTCGGGATCAGTCACAAGAAAATCCCCGGCCAACAGAGACTGGAACTGACTGGTGTACTGCGGTTTGGTCCAGACCCGGGCAAGAGATGACTGCAGATTGCGTTCATACCCAGATTTGCTCTTTGTACCGCGACCGCTAGATCCTGCGCCAGACATGAACATCGCGGTATAGCCAGTGGGTGCCATCGTGAGCTTGAAGGGGTCACCGCGAACATCTGTCTCTTATACACATCTCCGAGCCCACGAGACCGAGGCTGATCTCG
>CAJXTM010001116.1 GCA_913061385.1 uncultured Rhodopirellula sp.
TACACGTAAGGAGTCGTCGGCAGCGTCAGATGTGTATAAGAGACAGGTCTAACTGATCGGAAGAGATAAACCCTTCTGCACGGAGCCGATCCAACCGGATCACTCGAATCAGCGGTTCCCCGGCTTTGACCCAGTCACCGAGGTTCCGATATCGCTCGACAATAACACCATCAATTGGCGACCGGATAATTTGCAAAGACGAAGCCAATTCAGCCAGTTGCAACTGATGCTGCTGTAGTTCTGCCTGTAGATCCTGTACCCGTTGCTCTACTTTTGCCTGAGCTAATTCAAGCTTAAAACGCTCTACTCCGAGTTGATGGCTGTTTGCCGCCTCCGCTTCCGCCTCGGCTTGCAACCCGTCTATCACACGCTCAAATTCCGCTTGTTTGGTCTCGAGCACAGTTCGTTCAAAGCTTAAACGCAAGTTATCGATTTCAGACTCCGAAACGCTGTCAACAAATTGTCGCCGCGCCTCCACTGCACGTTTCAGCTCATTCTCAGCTACTAGTTCCGCTTTCTTGGAAGCCTGCACGCTAACGTCATTGCCAGCTTTGCGGTCAGCAATCTGTTTTTTGAATTCATGCTCCTTTGCAAGTTGCATCTCCTGCGCCAACTTTTTCCCGGCCAGTTCAGCAGCAAATCCACTTTGAGCATTCTCATTTGCAATTTGCAGGCGAGTCCGGGCGAGATTCTCTTCGAGCTTCATTTTTCGATCATCTAGGTGTGCCAGTTGATCGCCCACACTCACGGACTCGCCTTCATCAACGGAGATCCCCGCAATCGCGCCATCCTGCGATGCAGGAACATCAACTGAATCAATCAGGACGACCTGCATCTCACTCACAAGGATCGGCTCACCAGCAAACAACTGAACCGCAGTCCAATGCATGAAAATGAGGATCATCCGAATATGGAAAATGTATTTGGACATAATTTTTTTCATCAATGAATCGTCAAAAATCAAAACCACGGACTACTTCGATACCACTGAATCAAGCCGCGGAAGACAACAAAACCTAATGGGTACTGCCCGCAATCAACTTGTGCGACCACTGTCGCTCCATCCCTGAAGTCACCTGTCTGTTTGGCCGTCATCGCAAATGTTGCCGGGACGACCGACTTGCCCATCGGCGAGAGATTGGCGACCCCGGCAATTTCGGTGATGGTTCCTTGATAGGTTCTCGTGGGATCCGATCGAAGACGAAACGAACAGCGACATGGAGCTTGCTGCTGCTGCTGCAAGACATAGTTGACATTCTCTTCCGGAAGATCCAACTCGATTGTCCAGCCATCTGATTCAGAGATCACGTCAAGCAAGTACTGCCCATGAGTCACTGGCCTGGATTGAAGTGACTGTGTCAGGTCCCAACGATCTATCATTCCATTCATGGGACTGAGGATAGTCAAACTGGCCTGCTGCTTTCCGAGGATCACCAACTGAGCGTTGAGTCCTTCAATTTCTTTTCGAAGCACCTGCTCTTCGGCAGCAACTGCTGCTTCACGCTCGCGGTTGGACACCGCATTACCTCGGGACCGCATCGCCGTTAGGGAAACCAAACGTGTTTCAGCCGTCGCCAACGAACCTTCCACAGTTCTGCGTTGCAAATCCAACGCCGGGCTACGCAATTGAATCAGCACCGTTCCTTTTTTTACGGTTTCACCATTCTCGACAGGAATTTCAGAGACAACACCCTCGGCAGGGGCAAACAGTCGGGTCTGCTCAGTCGCGACCACGCGACCTTCCACCGACAAACGTAATTCCATTGGGACAACCAAAGCGACAGCCGCCAGCACAATCAGGACGCCAACAGACGCTGCCATTTTTTTCCGATTCGCGGGACTCCACAATCGGGATGCAATGAAGCCCCAGCCTGAGTCCTCTCTCTTCAACGCACCTCGTACCGCATCATCCAGTGGCAGACGTAATGTTTGCAACTTTTGCTGAATTCGCTCCTGCTCCGTCTCTGCAGCTTGAAAACGTTCTACAACAATTGCAGCAACCGGTTTTTGGCTTTGTGGATCACAGACTAGTCGCATGTGAATTTCACGAAACCCTGACTGATTGCAATAAGGTTCCAACGCATCCGAGACACTTCCCTGCAGATCATCCGCATTACCAATTTGGTAATTGAATGAATTAGATTCCGACAGCACAGTATCAACCCTGTCTCTTATACACATCTGACGCTGCCGACGACTC
>CAJXTM010001117.1 GCA_913061385.1 uncultured Rhodopirellula sp.
ACGTAAGGAGTCGTCGGCAGCGTCAGATGTGTATAAGAGACAGCACTCGAACGATTCCGCCATCACAATCTGCAAACAGGAATGTAGTCCGGCATGCAAGTTAACCGTAACAGCAATCTGGAAATCCCTGAGTCACTGAAGGACAAACTGCTTGCGTTTCGCAAGCGCGTTTGGATTCTGAAGATGGTCGAAGCCACCGCGGGTGCTGCCGTCGGTGTGTTGATTGGTTTTCTGTTGACCTATTTACTGGATCGATTTTTCGACACGTCCGCCATCATGCGTGGGCTCATTCTGCTTGCGTCGGCAGTGACTTGCGGATTGATTCCCATCGCGCTGAATCAGTGGGTCATTAAACGACGACATCTGGAACAATTGGCCCGCCTGCTATCAGAAACCCAGCCCTCTGCTGGTGATCAATTGCTCGGCGTGATTGAGCTTTCCGAAGACACATCAGAGCAGTCGCGTTCACCTGACTTGGTTGAGGCAGCAATCAAGCAAGTGGCAGCATCTGTCCAGCAACAAGATCTCACTGACGCAATCCCCAATCCCCGGCATCGGCAGCGTTCGATTGCGGCTTGCGTATTAGCTTCAGCGGCAATCATCTTGCTCGTGTTCACAGCGACTGCAACCAAGAATGCGTGGGCACGATTCCTGATGCCTTGGGGAACAACGCCACGATACACATTTGCTGGCGTTCAGGACTTACCAGATAATATTGTAGTCCCACATGGTGAAGCGTTTGACTTGGCTGTCTCGCTTCGCGAGGACACCGAATGGTCGCCCACATCCGCCCGCGTCGTTTTGAACGGGCGATCGCCGCACACCGCGCCTCTGGAACAGCGTGGGTACAAATTTGCATTGCCGGGTCAAATCCAAACATCCGAATTGTTCATCAACGTTGGTGATTTCAAGGGCTTAGTCTCGATTGAACCGAAATTGCGACCGGAGCTAAATTCAATCAAAGCAACGATCCAGCTTCCGAAGTACCTAGGCCGCACCAACACACTCAGTAAGGATGTCCGAAGCTCCTCGGTCTCTGTTGTTAAAGGAAGCGCGACAACGCTCGTCGCCCGTGCCTCACGCGACCTCGCCGCTGCGTCAGTCAATGGCAAACCGACTGAACCATCAAATGACTCTTTCTCGACCGTACCGTTCCTCATTGAGCAAAACAAACTCATCGAGTTCCAATGGTCGGATCGCCATGGTTTATCCGGCAGTAAGCCCTTCGCGCTCACCATTGAAGCAACTGACGACGGATCTCCGACACTGATATGTGACAATCTTCCCAAACGCAAAGTAATGCTTGATTCCGAAGTTCTATCGTTCACCGTGCGGGCGAGAGATGATTTTGGTGTGAAACGCGTTGGCATTGAGTGGCAGGGACTTGACGAAGCTCTTTCCAGCACCGCCTCAGGAGAGTCGATTTTGGGAGCCGGCGACCAGCAAGCTGAATTTCTCGAGCTGGCGGGTGTATTTTCACCTGCGAGCCACAAGATTACACCTCAACCATTGGCAGTAAGAGTATTTGTTGAGGACTACCTTCCAGGCCGCCAGAGAATTTACTCACCTACATCTGTTTTCGATGTTCTGGACGCACAGCAGCACGCCATCTGGATCACAACACAACTTGCACGCTGGCATCGCATGTCACTCGACGTCAGAGACCGTGAGATGCAACTGCACGAGACAAACAAGGAATTGCGAAAACTTCCCACCGACGAACTTTCCACCGACACCAATCTCGAGAAACTGTCCGAACAGGCCGATCGTGAGCGAAACAACGGCAGACGCCTCAAAAGTCTCGTGCAAAACGGCGAAGGATTACTCAAGGAAGCGATGCGAAATTCGGACATTGCTGTCGACAACCTAGACCAGTGGGCAGAGATGATGCAGATTCTAAAAGACATCTCTGGGAACCGAATGCCATCTGTTGCAGATCTGCTAGATAAATCCGCACAACAGGCCAGCCAATCCGCGTCCAAACCCGACAGCAAGCAGGGAAAGCAAGTTGGGAAAAACCGCCTCACCCAATCCGGGCAATCGAAACCGGGTGAAGAGGATGACCCTAGCAAGGATTCCCCGCCCCCTGCCCCCAGCATCAATGATGTTGAATCAACTCAACACGATCTCAGTAAAGCAGAACCCGAGGATCTGTCTCTTATACACATCTGACGCTGCCGACGACTCCTTACGTGTAGA
>CAJXTM010001118.1 GCA_913061385.1 uncultured Rhodopirellula sp.
ATCTACACGTAAGGAGTCGTCGGCAGCGTCAGATGTGTATAAGAGACAGACACACCACCGTAACTGCACGGATCTCTGCCATCAAGCGCATATCTATGATTCAAATCCATCGTGAGTCGCATGGCTGAGGCAGGCGATGGAGCCCAACCTAGAAAAGCTTTGCCCCACGTCATCCGGACGTTGTTATGCAACTCACCGTGCTTTACCAAACTACGTTGGCATGCATCCCATAGAGGTTGGTCTGTTTTTGCACGGGATAAGGTTTCCCATGAATAGTGACTTTCTCTTGCATCAGTGGCATGTTCATCAAGAGTCTCGTTGGCCCAATCCGGCAAAGCTTCGAGAGAATCGATCACATCGAGGTTATGAAAGCAGAAGTTGAACGAGAGTTCTCGCCATATGAGCAGTTCGTCGAGGTATTTTTCTGCTCCTGCTGCAGATGCTTGTCTCACTATCCGAAAAGGGCTGACCATTCCGAAATGCAGGTAAGCACTCATTCGGCTAACGCCATCGCGGTTACTGGCATCATTACGCTCATCCTCGTAATGATTCAAACCGTTCATCCGAAATTTGTTCCAGCGGGCGTAGCCTGCCCGCGTTCCGCCGGGCGTATCAGCCACCGGGGCGATGGAATGATCAATGCGGCATTTGGAGATCAAAGTCGCGAGGCAGATATCCTGAAGGTTGAGTGATTTGAAGGGCAGGGGACCTTGATAGAAACTGCAATCGACCTGCTGTTCGCAGTACTCCTGATCAATTCGTTCTGCATAAAGTCCGTGAGTAGCTTTCCGAAACTCAAACGCCCGCTGATGCGACTTGGGGCTCATTTGCATCGGAACAACACAAGAAGCATCGACCATCGCAATCGGTGTGGAGGTTCGACTGACCAACCTCTCCATCCAGCCGGCGAGCGGCTGTACGGGCATGTCCTCGGTCACCAGCACAGCAGCCTGACGAGTTAAGTCTCGCAGGTGAGGACCACGTTCACCGTCTCGTGCGAGGTGAAAGTGTGCCTCGATACCTCGGTCTGACAATTCACGCTGCACATCACGCTGACCCTGCAGAATGAATGCGTGAAAGCGGTCAGAAGAATACGGGTAGTCTTCCGCCAGTGCGTGATAGACCAGTAGAGGCAGCCCGTTTTGTCTCGCAAGGCAGATCGCCACGTCCAATGCTGGATTTTCATGCGCTCGCATGGCACTATGCATCCAATACAGGACGAATGAGCCTGGCTGCGATTGGGCATCCGCGGGGCTTACGAGCCAGCGAAATCGTTCGGTCAACGCTGGGGGGAGTGAATCATCCACGGTCATTCTCGCAAAGTTGTCGGTTTTTGCGTTATGATAGCCGGGTGGCAAACCGCCCTCATGCCTTGATCAATTGTCGCGAGAGCCAATTACGGGCTAGACCTGCCTCCACCTCCAATTTCCCGCCAAATTCACTCTCCACCAAGCTGGCTGCAGCCATTCTTCCGCTAATCACAGCACTTTCCATGGTCGCTGGCCAACCGGTCGCAATCCAATCGCCCGCCAGATGTAACCACGGAAAACTCGTTCGAGAGGGTGGCCTGAGTGCCTCGAATTGCGGAGTGATAGAGAAAACGGACTTTGGATCCGTGACTACCTTACTCTGCACCAATTTCGCCCGCCGAGCTCGCGGAAACGCGTGCTGCAATTCAGCCATGACAATTTCGATTAGTTCCTGCCGAGGCAGGCAGCGGGCTGACTGCGAGGCACTGATCACCACTTGATAGTAGAAACCGGATGACGCTTGTTCGTCCTCCCACGGTTGCCGAAATACCCATTGAGCGACAGTCCCAACTAGGACAGCGTGGGGAAGATCAGTAATCTGCCTATCAAACCAGAGATGCAAACCACTGATCGGCGAGGCTGGCGAATTGTTCAAAAACTCAGCCTTTTCAACCGCCCCCGACGGGAGCAGATCGTGTACCGCATGCCAAGGCACCGCGACAACCACATGGTCTGCATGATGTCCGACTCCATCGGCTGTGGTCACTGTCACAGGATTTCTATCCGGAGAGATTTGCCGAACCACTTGACCGGTTCTGACTTCAACACCTAGTCGTTCAATAGCAGCCGTTAATTGTCCACCAATCAGCTCGACTAGCGGCAATTTAGGAACGAGCACATCAGATGCACCTGTCTCTTATACACATCTGACGCTGCCGACGACTCCTT
>CAJXTM010001119.1 GCA_913061385.1 uncultured Rhodopirellula sp.
CGAGATCAGCCTCGGTCTCGTGGGCTCGGAGATGTGTATAAGAGACAGGCGTAGCTCTTTAAGTTTTTGCGAGCAAAATTCGAAGTGGTCAGTTTCTTGAAGTCGAACGGAAACGCTGTTTTCGGATTCACATGGATTTTGCCGATGATACCCGTCCGGTATCCAGCGTCATGAAGGCTACGTACAAGGTTTGGCTGAGCCTCGTTGTACATGCGAAAGTTCCATGTCGCTAAGCCAATTTGTCCATTCTGATGAGGGTACAGTCCGGTCAGATAGGCCGCTCGTGATTGACTGCAGCCAGCTTGCGGAACATACGCATTGTGATAACGAACGCCCTCGGTTGCGAGTCCGTTTAACACGGGGGTTTGAACGTGCTGGTTGCCGTAGCATCCGAGTTCCTGTCCGTTATCTTCAGAAACAATTATCAGGATGTTTGGCTGTGAGGTGGCGTCGTTTGCATTGCCAGTCGACTGAAGAAGTGCTAGCGAAATCGTGATGGAAAAGAGCAGCAGCAAACAATCAGTCAGCTGCCAATGTCGATACTCGTAATTGGTTGTCACTGGTTTGATTCTCATTTTCTTAAAAGAAGCCACGGTGTGTTGGATGATCGAGATCGATTTCGGCTGGCTGCATCGTCATGCAGTTTCCCCCCGTTCAGTGAATGAAATGCCGTTTCCATCTGGCTGATGGGAATCTGAAGGATGGTATTCAGGGGGTGTCTAAGGGGGATGGTCTTGCCGCTTCCCAGCCTGCAGCAAGGATGTTTCTGAGTTCTTGGTGAGCTTTGGCATAACGCGGATTGCCAATGCAGTTCTCAGTCTCGCTATTGCTGGAATTGTAATCATAGAGTTCGTGTGCAACGATCTTACCCGTTTTCCATTCTTTCCATTCGATGTAACGATAGCGGTGCGTGCGGACTGCGTATCCCATGATGTTGCCGTGGCCTTTGTGCCGATTCGAAGTGGTGCTCCGTGGGTGCTGGCTAAAGGCGGCAGACTTCCATGGTTGTAATGGATTCTTGAGCAAGGGGTAAAAACTTGTTCCTTCGAGTCCGTCGGGACACGGTAGGCCACACGCCTCTGTAAGGGTTGGGTAGAGATCAACAAGTTCAACCAGATTTGGGCAGACGTTCCTGTTTTTCTGGTCGTCCGCGATCGTAAGGTCTGAAGTATTTTGGGGAAGAGCTACGATCAAGGGAACACGAGTTGACAACTCGTAGTTGTTCGCCTTGGTCCATAGTTGTTGTTCGCCAAGGTGGAAGCCATGGTCACCCCAGACCACGACCAAGGTGTTGCCTGTCAGTTGCAGTTGTGACAAATGTTTTAATACGCGGCCAATTTGTTCATCGATATAGCTGACGCAGGCATAGTAGCCATGGCGGAGTTGCTGGATTTCGGCAGCTGATAGTTTTCCATCGCTCGGAATATCGCTGTAACCTTCCAGTTCTCGCCAACTGCGTGTTGCCAATTCGGGAGCATTGGTCGGCCGAGCTTTAGGACTTGGGGATGGGATATTGGCTCTTTTGTAAAGATCCCAGAAGCGACTCGGCGCGCAAAAAGGAAGGTGGGGTTTGCGAAAACCGACTGCCAAGAAGAAAGGTTTTCCATCAGCTTTGAATTCTGTCAGACGTTCGATCGCGGCTTCACACACTTTCCCATCAATGTAAGTTGCGTCTGAAACCTCTGCTGATTCGGTGGCGCTGCGTTTTAAGCCACTGCCATTCAAGTTCTCCTTCAATGCATATCGCAGTCGGGGATCGCGGTTGATTGAAAACAGTGGTTCATGCGTCCACGAGGGTGGGTCAGATGCAGGCTTCCCGTTCCCATGCAGAATCTTACCGATTCCCTGCGTTTGGTAACCGTTTTGCTTGAAGTACTGTGGGAGCGTGATCGCATCGGGTAATGTTGTGCGAAAGTGAGTTGCCAGGTCCCAGACTCGTGTTGTGTCGGGTCGTTTGCCAGTCAGTAACGAGAGGCGGGACGGGCTGCACAAAGCTTGCTGGCAGTAAGCACGCTGAAAGACAGTGCCACGTGAGGCAAGGCGATCCAGGTGCGGCGTTACCGCGGTTGTGTCTCCGTAGCATCCCAGCAATGGACGCAGGTCGTCCACGGCAATGAACAGCACATTGACCGGTTGCACATTGACCGGTTGCACATTGACCGGTTGCACATTGACCGGTTGCACATTGACCGGTTGC
>CAJXTM010001120.1 GCA_913061385.1 uncultured Rhodopirellula sp.
TATAAGAGACAGGCTTCTCACCGTAGGGACGAAGCACGATTTCCTGTGTACCGCTGGGATTGATCCGCCGCGTCAACGGTTCAATGAGATCCTCGGAAATCACTCTCTGTCCGCCTTGATCGGCCAAGTCCTTTAGTTTCTTTGGGTTCAGCTCATAAACCAAGATTGTCCCACCACTCAGGTCGACCCCGAGTCCGGGAAGCTTGTTCGCGAGCACAACCACACTTGCCGTGATCGCGAGCAGCACCCACCCGAAGCGAGTTGCGAAACTGGGCATCCTCAGCGACTTCGACAAAAAGTGCCCGACGACGAATGGCAGAATAAGAACTGCCAGCACGACAACAAGAGCGATGAGTGAACGCATAGGAACACCCAACCAGACATCATCCAGCCAGTTGGTCTGAACCACCGGCACCTCGGTTTGGGCAAGTGTCAGGCATTGAAACGCAATATTGGTCAAAAAAGAGCAGTCCATCGTTATTTTCTGAATCGAGGATTCGTGTTTGTTTCGTTTTTCATCTGCCAATCAGCTTGCTCCCCTCGAAGCGAGCTGCCCAACAGCTAGTTTTCATTCGAAGCGGCGTCGATGCCGCTTTTCCGACTTGCTCAGTCGTCAGTATCGCCGGCGTCGCCATCAGAGGCCCCGCCAGCTTTCCCGCTACCACCTTGCTCCACTCCCGTTTCTCCAGCAACCTTCGCAATGGCTGACCGGTTCACACGGATGCGAACGTTTTGCTTATCGTCGATGCGTATCGTAACCACCTCGCTCTCAGGCCGGGCGGCGACCACAACACCATGAATCCCGCCAGCAGTGACAACACGATCGTTTTTACCGATCTGTGAGAGCATTTGCTGTTCTTTTCGCTTCCGCTTCTTTTCAGGAGCGAGAACGATGAAGTAAAACAGGAAAAACAGGGGTCCAATTAGGAACAACGGGTTCTCAAACAACACCCCAAGTCCACCAGGATTTTGGGCCGCTCCGTCAACCGCAGGTCCCCCTACGGGCACTGCTCCACCCGCAGGCACAGCCGCACCTTCTTGAGCGAGAAGCCCAAAAAATTGGACCGTAACCGCTAAAACATTCTCTATGATCAAATGTCAGCCTTCCGCGTTGATGCGGCGTTGTTGGCATGAAACGAACATCTGCTTGGTAGTCTTGTGACTGTCTTGCGCCACCCTACTTCCCCCGGCATTTGGTCGCACGGACCTCTTACAGGGTCCTTTTTGCGAATGGAGCATGATATGGAAGGTAAAAAAACGTCACAAGCCCAGCAATTTATGCTCTGGCATCAAAATCGCGACGTCAGCCAACCATTTGAGTGGCTCAACCGACGATTTCCGCCCGTCCAATCCCCATCACCAACCACCTAAAACTGCCCCTTGCGTCCGTGGGATGGGTTGCAACAATGAGGCTTCCCGGGCCTTGAACACGCCAATTCACTGCATTTCTCGTCAATCAATGCCTTTTCAATGCCCCACATGGCCGCCTGATTGGGCGGCCATCGAAACCGCCGCCCTTGCCGCGATTAAGTCGGGGGAATGGGGACACTACCATTCAGCTCTGACAAAAACTCTTCAGAAAAGATTGTCCAACTACCTTGGTTCAGGCCCTATTCGCCTCTGTTGCAGCGGATCAGCGGCCCTCGAACTTGCCCTGCGTTGTTGCAAGCTAGCCGAGGGTGACGAGGTCATTTTGGCGGCATATGACTTCCCAGGCAACTTTCGCACCGTGGAATTACTGGGCGGCAAACCGGTTTTGGCTGATGTCGCCGCACGAACCGACGACGGCACCAAGTCGATTTCCCCAACACTCTGCCCACAGCAGCTGGAGGCAACCTCAAGCCCGCTTGTTCGTGCTGTCATCGCCTCGCACCTGCACGGAAACCACGCCGACATGAAAAGTCTGCGGCAAACCTGCGATCAAAACGGATGGACGCTCATCGAAGACACTTGCCAAGCAATCGGAGGCCAAATCCAAGGCCAGCCAGCAGGGTCTTTCGGTCACCTGGCAACTCTCAGCTTCGGTGGCAGCAAGCTAATTTCTGCTGGCAGTGGTGGAGCGATCATCGCAAACGACGAGCGTCTTGCTGCCCGACTGGGAGGGCTGCTGGATCGCCCTGGGGACACTTTTCCGCTCGGGCCGCTTCAAGCACTGTCTCTTATACACATCTCCGAGCCCACGAGACCGAGGCTG
>CAJXTM010001121.1 GCA_913061385.1 uncultured Rhodopirellula sp.
CATGGAACAGCATTCCTGACGCGAATCGGTGATTCCAATCGTTTCCTTATCATGAGTGAAACAGGCGACCTCCAAATCGCTGAACTGAGCGAGCACGGTTATACCAGCCGCGGAAGATTCCACGCCTTGGATCCGACTGCAGAGTGTTTTGGTCGGTCAGTGGTCTGGAGTCATCCAGCCTATGCAAACCAAACTGCCTACATCAGAAATGACAAGGAGATTGTGGCAGTTGACCTTGCCCGCTAACCAACCGTCGATTTCGCACGGTGCATTACTCAGGCAGTACAGTCATTCTTTGGCTGCCCAAGCCTTTGAAGATTCAATCAGCTTCGTCAGTTGGCAGCAACTGGCGATGCTTCCAGCAAACTACTGATCAACGGCAACAATTGCTTCTTGCGACTGACGACATTATCCAATTGGTAAAGTTTTTCTTCCAATTGCGGGTAGTTGATTTCTTCCCAGCCCTTCGGCTCACGACTCATCAAAAGCAGACTTCCATTGCTACTGATATCAGTGATCAACAGGGCAGAGAACTCAAGATTATTGGCCGATGCCAAGGCCTCGAGAGCCGATGCCATTTCGTCTTTGCGTTGCCAGAACAGATCGAATCCAATTTCTTCGATTTGAGAAATTGAAAATCGACGTCCGGAGTCATGAAATTCTTTGCAATCTTCGCGAACAACCTCTGCTGGCGTGCATGAACGTAGCGCTGATCCAACCTGAAAAAACTCCCCCGCGTACTCATGCAAATCGACCTCACAAAACTGCTGTAACCATTCGAGACAATCTCGGTCGATGTCAGTAGTGGTTGGCGACCGCAGCATAAGCGTATCGCTGATCATCCCAGAAGCCATGCAAAGCGCGATACCTGGCGTGGGATCAATTTCTGCCTGTCTGTACATGCGTGCGACCAAAGTACAAGTTGAGCCTACCGGTTCCATTGTCAAACGAATTGGGCGACTGGATTTTAACGAACCACCAAGACGGTGATGATCAAGAACCTCGACAATGTCTGCATCCTCGGCACCCTGAACTGCCTGTGACAATTCATTGTGATCCACCAATACCAGTTCCTGCTGGGGAGGGTGGACTAAATCACTTTTGCTGAACACACCGACCACATCACCGTTCTCGACAATCGGAAATATGGTCTGGTTTGAGCGGAAAATGTGATGCCGGACAGCTTCGATTGGCATTTTGGCAGGCACGGTCATGAAATTTGTATCAATGATCGACGCAATATGCTGAGCGGCCTTGATCCTCATTGTCGTGGTTGCTGTGTCGTACGGGCTATTGATCACAGAGACGTTACGAGCCTCTGCCAACTGCATCAATCCACTGGAAAGTTGATACCCCCCAGTAACGACCAATGCGCGGACCCCCATTTCGAGAGCAGGCAACTGGATCGTCGGCCGGTCACCACTGACGACGAGCAAACGCTCTGCTGGAAATCGCATCATCCGCTCAGTGAACCCACCAGCGCTCATCGCCCCCACCGTGAGGACAAAGTCGTCCGTTTGATCCGGATTGACTGCATGCTGGAACGTCCCCCCAACGACTGCATTGACTTTACTCAGCGTGCTGCTCAATTCCCTCGAATGAACTGGATCGACGCCACCGGCAAACATCAGTTCCAACAGGTCAAGCAGTGAGACAATCCCCATGATCTTGTCATCAATGCCGAGCACCGGGATCGCCCTCAAACCACCGTCCTGCATTCGCTGATAAACGTCATAAAACACCTCATCGTGACGAGCCACGACAGGATTCCGAGTACAAACATCCTCAATCTCAGGACGAATATCCATGATGATCCTAGGCGCCTGCACACCGGCTTTACGAAGCGCAAACTCCGTTCGCTGATTGGGTGTCCCACAACACGCCGCGACCGCATCAGGTCGCGTCGTCGCACGCAGGAAATCCGCATAGGCAATCGCACTGCAGATCGCATCGGTGTCGGGATTTTGATGACCGAAAACTAATAGAGAAGACATATTTACCGAATGCCAGCGTCAGTGGCCGTTAGTCGCAATGATGAGGGAAGACCAGACTTTTCAGAATGGTCCACCCGTGAACTACCCGCAATGTCAGAATCACTTAGGGACCTACCCAACGAGACTCCATTCATCTTGGGTCCACAATCTGTCTCTTATACACATCTGACGCTGCCGACGACTCCTTACGTGTAG
>CAJXTM010001122.1 GCA_913061385.1 uncultured Rhodopirellula sp.
TCTACACGTAAGGAGTCGTCGGCAGCGTCAGATGTGTATAAGAGACAGCTGCTAACCCTGTTGGGCACATCGTTTTGCATCTTGGTCATTCGTGTACCGCTGGAAATCGTATTCTTTCTGACCATATCTGCACTGGCTTGCAACTAGTTAATTTTTGGCAGGATGTTGCGAGAGATTTTGCAATGGGTCGTATTTATGTTCCTAGAGAGCAAATGCGTAAGTTTGGGGTAGAGGAAGAGATGTTCGGGCAGACCTCCACTGCAGAGCCTTTGCGGCGTCTGCTGGCTAGTGAATGTGAGCGTGCTGAGAAACTGTTTCACCTGGGACTTCCACTTGCGGAAAGTGTCAAGCCATGGCTGGCAAACGACGTAAAACTTTTCGCACATGGTGGTTTGCAGACGCTGCGGGCAATTCACCGCATTGACTACGATGTTTTGGGTTCCCGACCGACTGTCGGAAAACTGCAGCAGTTCGGGCTGGTTTTGCGTGCTCTTCTGCGGCGTTTGTAGTAGCGGCGTGGTTTAATGAATGGATGCGGGAATGGCCCTACAGTCATTGGCTCGACCTGCGGTTATGCTATGGCTATGGATGCTAGTAATTCCGTTGCTGCAAGTTATCGGCACGTTCGTCGGATTTCACGGCGAAGTGGTAGTAACTTTTATCGATCGTTTTGGTTATTGCCCAAGCCGAAACGCCAGGCGATGTGCGCGCTTTATGCTTTTGCCCGCACCACGGACGATCTTGGTGATTGTGCGGAGCCAATTTCACTTCGTACACGATGGCTCGATTGGTGGCGTCAAACCGTTGCAATCAACCTGATTGGCGAGGCTTCTGCGGATCAAGTCTTTTTACCTGAGGGTTTGGTCCCCGAGGGTACCTCGGCAGGAACAGAAAACTGGCCAATTGATCTGCATCGACGTGCCAACGAGATCCTCCCGGCTTTGCGGGATTCTGCGAAGCGATACGAGATTCCGTCGCGATATTTACTTGAAATCGTGGATGGTGTGCTCGCAGACCAGCAGAAGACTCGGTTTGATACTTACGAACAGCTGGAACATTACTGTTACCTGGTGGCTTCCGCGGTGGGCCTAGCTTGTCTACACATTTGGGAATACGAGGACCCTATCCCAACCTCGCCAGCAATTGACTGTGGTTTGGCATTTCAACTGACCAATATTCTCCGCGATGTGCTGGAAGATGCACAGCGTGGGCGGATTTATCTGCCGAGGCAGCATTATGAACAGCATGGGCTCAGTGAAGATGATCTGTTGACACCTAGACCCGATGATCGTTTGCAATGTCTCGTGTTGGACGAGGTCACACGAGCACGTAGGTTGTTTGATTCTGGCTGGGGTATCTGGGACTCTTTGCATCCCGACGGAAGACCTATGTTCAGCATGATGTGGAGAACTTATCGCCAATTGTTGGAGCAGATTGCTGAATCTCCGCGAACAGTTGCTCTCCATCGCGTTCGTTTGACTCCCGGAGCAAAGCTTGGCATTGTGTCACGGCATTTTTGCCCCCCGCTTTTCCGTCGGTTGCCGGTACCACCCTGGGAACTGGGAATGTCGGAAACCGAACTGTGAATGCAGGCACTCGCTCGATGGAATGCACCACTACCCCAAAAAAACGAGTGTTAATCGTCGGCGGTGGTTTGGCAGGACTTGCAACCGCTGAGAGTTTGGCGGTCTTTTGTCCGGACCGCTTCGATATCTTGCTGCTGGAAGCGAAACGCACGACGGGCGGACGTGCTGGGTCGTTTCAAGACAGCAAGACAGGCGGGACCATTGACTACTGTCAGCATGTTGCCATGGGCTGCTGCACCAACTTTTTAGGACTTCTACAGCGACAGGGCCTCGATGACCAATTGCATCGATACACCCGATTAAAGTTTTTTCATCCTGATTATGAGGTGAGCACATTTGGGCCATCATCTTGGCTACCTGCACCATTTCATCTCATGTCAGCACTCTCGGGGCTCCGTTATTTGAATCGATCTCAACGGGGGCAAATCAAACGCGCCTTGTTGCGACTTTTTCGGACAAGTTCGGCCGAGGTGGGGGACACTCTGGCTGAATCCTGGCTTTCTGCCCAAGGCCAAGATACGACCACCATACGAGATTTTTGGAGTGTCATTGTTGCTGTCTCTTATACACATCTCCGAGCCCACGAGACCGAGGCTGATCTC
>CAJXTM010001123.1 GCA_913061385.1 uncultured Rhodopirellula sp.
TCAGCCTCGGTCTCGTGGGCTCGGAGATGTGTATAAGAGACAGCCTACAGCACCGCACAAACAAGATGGCCTGAGTAATGAAGATTTCTACGCCGAATTTGGTGCTGAAATGCTGGTCCTCAACGGGCTTGATTATTCGGTGAATAACCATTCTCCCTGTTCACGTTATATGGCAACGGGAAAACTGGACAGTCTTGCCTATCCTACCTTTGCAGCACTGGTTGCTGCGTGTCAGGGCGGATCATGTCCACTTTCATTTTTGACATTCGGGAACTATTCGGCCACCGGGAATTTGGTTGCCAAGTCCCGGGTTCCTTACCTTCCATCGCTCAAGCGAATCGCAAATGCAGATTCAATCGAGGGGAACGCCAAATCTCCGTATCACGATGAATTTGCTTTAGACCGAATCGAACAAGCGTTGCACCAGCAGCAAAGAGAACGGGCACGGCAAACATTGCTGCCCCGGAGGCAACGAGCAGAAAGCATGCTCTACGCAGCGCAAGTAAACTCGAAAGCATTGAAGCGTATCACACCGCATATTCCAAACAAGATCCCCAAAACGCGTCTTGCGCAACAAGCTGAAATCGCCTTAGCCTCCTTCAAAGCAGGTGTCTGTGTATCCGCAAATCTCTCCATCGGCCAATTCGACAGCCACGCAAATAACGACGTGGATCAGATGAAGCTGATACCAGAGTTTCTTGAGGGAATCGCATATGTACTGCATCGCGCCGAAGAACTGCAGATTCGGGACAAGCTTGTCGTGATTGCACAAAGCGAAATGGGGCGCACCCCTGATTACAACAAAGGTAACGGCAAAGACCACTGGTCAATCGGATCCATTATGTTTCTTGGCCCCGGGATTCAGGGGAATCGGGTGATCGGCGAAACCGATGAGAAACAGTTTGCCAAACCCCTGAATCCCAAATCCCTTAATAACATTAGCGATGAGGGCATTCGGGTACGTCCAGAACATATTCATGAGGCATTACGACAATACGCGGGTATCGCTGACCATGCTTACAGCATGCAATTCCCACTCGGCGTAAAGACAGATGAACTGCTGCAGAATCTGTGGGGTCCCCCCCAACAAAAATAGTGAGCCAAGCGATCACTCCAAAGCATCAATCAACTACACGCGGTTTAGCGTCCACGGTAGTTCTGAATTAGCGAATCCAATCTTCCTAAGATTCGATATCTCTTTCAGGCCATAAGTCCCGCAGCAGGAAAGGGGACGATCACACTTTTTCTCACCTTACGTTCTCATTGAACAGCAGGCAAACAAGCCGATCCATTGGGCTCAACAACATCATCATCAGAAATTCCGACGCCAGTACAACTCACAGTGGTAAACCCAATCGCGAAGCCCCCCCTTCAATAGAGTGCAATGATCGCTCACTGATCCGCTTCGACTTGAACCACGATCTCGATGCGTTTTGTTTGATTGGGAGCAATGTTGATTTTGAGACCACTGGTGTAGTAGTCGGCGTATCGACGGGGCACCGTATTCCCATGTGAGTGAGCTTCGAGAGCCAGGTCCTCAGTCAGTACAATTTGCACGACCACCACTTCGTAGGCTCCTGGGGGCAAGCCGATCTCACCTTCTTGGCTGGTGGGCTGGAACATCCCTTGGGGATTGATGCGACTGGCGAAGCGTGATTTATCGTTCAGTCTTCGAAATTCGATACTTCCAGAAGTGACAGGGGTACCGTCGTCAAATCGAACGACTCCCGAAGTAGGTCCAACCGACTTACCGCATCCCACAAGCGTGAACATCAAAGCTGCCCCAAACAGAAGCAACTGAATTCTTCTACCTGATGTGATCACTGCGTTAACTCAACAACACGTGCATCTCGTCGATTCGCCAAGGCTCCAAGGACCTTCGTGTCGGTTTGCGAGCTATAGAAACGCACGCTGCCATCGACCAACGCGAAATGAGCTCCACCGGGGTGCCAGCTTCCAAACGAGAACATGTCCGCCAGAACGTCACGCGGACCATTTGCCAATCGCAGGCCTGGTCCCGCAAGTCGACAAGACGCTGGCAGATGGTCACCATCATAAGCAGGAGAATCGAACGGAAATTGTTCAAGCTTAGTTAGGGGTACGAATTTCTCACCAAACAGAAAGGTACTTGATGTTCCATCCTGTCTCTTATACACATCTGACGCTGCCGACGACTCCTTACGTGT
>CAJXTM010001124.1 GCA_913061385.1 uncultured Rhodopirellula sp.
AGACAGACATATTCCAGTCGACCAACTTGGCATCAGGCTCATTTTCCGGAACTAACCAGCCACTCATCATGGCCTGCATCCCAGCTGGATGGGCATACACTTTTTTCATTTTCCCGAGACGCCCCGTACGCGCAAGTTCACATGCAAACGCAAAATGCGGCAGATTACGCCGCTGTGTTCCCGCTTGAAAAACACGCCCAGTGCGACGCATCGTGTCAGCGAGAATCAAGCTCTGGGAAATATTCTTGGTGACGGGCTTTTCGCAATACATATCCTTGCCAGCTTTGGCCGCTGTCATTGCTGCTGTCGCATGCCAGTTGGGCCCTGTTGCAATCAGTACTGCATCAATGTCACTACGATCAAGTAATTCACGAAAGTCACGGTAGGTCGCACACTGATCATTCGAATGATGCAGATCGACTTGTTTTTTGACTGCAGCCCTTCGCTTCTCCTTGACATCACAGACCGCAACAAACTGAACATCTTTTTGCTGCAGGAAACAACCGAGGTCGTAGCCGCCTCGTCTTCCTATTCCAATTCCACCCACGACAATCCGCTCACTGGGAGCCACGGCACCATCAAGCCCCAACGCAGAACTGGGAATGATCGTAGGCGCCCCGATTGCACCACCAGTCACAGCAGCAGACGTCTTTAAAAATTGCCGGCGTGTTGGTTTCCCGTTCGACACAGCAGTGGCAGCAGATTTCCGCGACATGGACAAAATCCTCTTCAGAACACGGGTAAAAACGATTGCATTCGGGAATTAAAAAGTCAGCCCGAACAAACCTAATCATACCCCGCCCGACCGCATCCAACCACAAGATGTCCCCACAACCTATCGATAGAGTTGCGATTTATTCAAGCCCGACTTAACGCAGCACCGAATGATCATCACGTCATCCTCAAAACGACATTTCCTCAGTCAATTCGGCAGCCGCAGCTCGTCACTTCTTAGTCGTTTGGTAAAGCATTTCCCCAAGTTCATCATAGAATTCGAATTGCAGTTGTGCCTGTCTATCTGGCTGGATCGCTGGATCGCATCGAATCATCAGAAAACCACCACTTCGTTCAGTTTGCCGATGCAGGTGCTTGATCAATCCATCGGGGTCTGTTCCCGCCGCATCACCCGGCATTCTGCCAAGTCGTGAATTAGCATCCACCAGAGCCCCACAGGAAAACTCTTCAACACCGGTTGAATCCACTGCGTGATATTGCCAATGCCGATCACCACAAACAATAAAAAAGTTCTGCTGATCGAGTCCATTGCCGTTTAGAAACTTAAAGAACTCGTCCCTCTCATGCTGAAACCCACCAATATCACAGTGGTTGTCTGTTTTACGCAAGTCGTCCGGGCCCACCATGGGAGTTGGTGAAATCAGCAATTTAAACGTCGCGTCACTCTCTTTCAGAGTTTGTGTTAACCACGCCTTCTGCTCTTTCCCCCAAACTGTTTTTTGTGGACCATCGGCCATCGAATTGGGACTTCGGTGAAAACGATTTTCAGCGAACCAGATTTGCAAATCCTTGCTAACCCGGTAAGTCCTATAGGTCCGAGCTGCCGGTTGCTCAAAGGCAGCATATGGCAACTGCTCCAACAGAACCTGACGCCCTGTTTCAGGCAGTGGCAGAAACTCTCCTGAATTATCTCCATCATCAACCCGGTAATCGTGATCATCGACGATCCAATGCGTAGGAACTTTTGCAAATAGTTCGTGAAAGCGCGGCTGGACAAATTGTTCGTGCCACTTCTGCCGCATCTCTGTCGGTGTGACTGCTCGTGGGTCATCTGGCGTATCGTAGTAAACATTATCCCCAGTCCCGACAAAGAAGTCAGGCTCCATCTTCAGAATCGTCGCCAAAGCTGGATAGCCGAGATGTTTGTCGGCCCCTGAATATGGCTGAGGTAGCTTCGTGTTATTCTTGAGCGCTGAGCGGGCACGATTGATCCTGTTGTCACCATGAAACTTGGCATAGTTCATTCCAGTGACCACCACAAAAGCAACGGGCTCATCAAGTTTGGGTCCGGGAAGTGTCTTGAATGTGACCGTTGGCCCAGCGGCCAAACGATCGAGATCAAGGCCCAATCGTGTCTTGCAAACATAGGCAGTATTGGGAACGAGTCCATCAAACTTGACCCGTGCAATGACTGTCTCTTATACACATCTGACGCTGCCGACGACACCTTA
>CAJXTM010001125.1 GCA_913061385.1 uncultured Rhodopirellula sp.
GCCTCGGTCTCGTGGGCTCGGAGATGTGTATAAGAGACAGATCGATATCATCGCCCTTACGTTGACGAAACTTTACATTCACGCCACCGGCTTCCAAGACCTGTCGAAACTCAGCAATCGACGCTTTGCAGGGAGTCACGTATGGCAAACCATCAACTGGATTATAAGGGATCACGTTGAGTAGAACTGTACGATGTCGCAACAGCTTTGCCAGCTGCCTGCCCTGATCTGTCGAGTCGTTAACACCACCAAGAAGAACATACTCAAAGGTCAAACGCCGCCCTGACTTTTCAAAATAGCGATCGGCGGCATCCAGAATCTTGTCGATGCCTATCTTCTGGTTGACCGGAACGAGTTCGCTTCGCAATTGGTCATTGGGTGCATGCAAACTGACAGCCAAGTTGTAGGGCGTTCCATTGTTGGCAAGCCGATCAATCGCGGGAGGTAAGCCAACAGTACTGATGGTGATGCGTCGAGGACTGATCCCCAGCCCGTCTGCGCTGCGAGCGACATTCAATGCTCCCAACACACGATCCAAGTTGGCAAGTGGTTCTCCCATACCCATCATCACAATGTGACTCAAACGTTCCGTGTCCTCGAGCCGTGCCTGCAGCAGCAACATTTGCTCAAGGATTTCACCGGTTGTGAGATTTCGATCCACACCGTCGAGGCCACTCGCGCAAAAGACACATCCCATCGCACAGCCTACCTGGCTGCTCACACAGATACTTCGTCGCGTTCCATCCCGCAGCAGAACACATTCGACCTCACCGCCATCGGGTAGGCCAACGAGCACCTTATCAGTCCCATCACTGGATTGGACCACGGCAGACTGGGCAGTCACGAAGACGCGAAATGATTCTGCCAACTGCGATCGCAGTGCCTTGGGCAAGTCACTCATTTCCTGAAAATCAGAAATACGCCGCTGAAACACCCAGTGGATAATCTGTTTGGCTCGAAAACCGGGTTGCCCGTGATCAATTAGCCACTGCTTGAGATCCTCTTGACTGAGATCCAGTAAATGCCTGCGATTATCCCCGGACGGGGCCGCTGCCGATGGATTTCCGGAATCAATAACGGGTAGATTCACAGTCAGTTGACACGTGTAAAGAGTATGAAAAAGTTGGTTGTTTTCGCGGTCTGGATGATGAACCCGGACCAACTCGCCGATCAGGCGACTCGGCAACAACCGACAGATGCCTTAATTTGTGTGAGAGTTCGTGACCGTCCCCTCTGCTGCTGAGTGTAACCTGCCCATGACAAATAACGAAGTCAACACTGACAACGCCCTCGATCGATACCTGACCATAACTGCCATTCCGGGCCGAAGTGGCGATGAAGCTGCAGTCGCAGCCAAGATCGTCGAGATTCTTCGCGAAGCTGGTGTCCCCGATTCACAAATCGAATTCGATGGTGCCGAAACACGCACCAGACTCGATGGAAACTGTGGCAATCTGATCGTTTCCCTTCCGGGCAACGGAAAGGGGTCCAGAACCCTGTTATCCGCTCATATGGACACAGTCCCCATCTGCGTGGGTAGCCAGCCCGTGGTGCAGGGTGATGAGGTTCACAGTAGCGCACCGACTGGTTTGGGTGCCGATGACCGGGCAGGCTGCGGGGCTATTCTGACTGCCATCGTAGAACGGCTGAAACAAGGTGATGAGAATTTCCCACCAGCCGTCATCAGCTTTTTAGTGCAGGAAGAAATCGGCCTTGAAGGTGCCCGAAATCTCGACATAGCGAAAGTGGGGCAGGTCGACCGTGCCTTCAACTTTGACGGTGGCACAGTCGAAAAATTGACCATTGGTGCTATTGGTGGCGAGCGTATGGCAATTACAGTCACCGGTATTCCCGCACACGCCGGTGTCGCACCTCAGGAAGGTGCCAGCGCCATTGTCATGGCCTCGCGAGCAATCGTAGATCTCGATGCCCGAGGTTGGTTGGGAAAGGTTCAACAGGGAGACCAAGCAGGAACTTCGAACGTGGGTGTCTTTCAGGGTGGAGAAGCAACCAATGTCATCACGCCCGAAGTCAACCTGCGTGCCGAAGCTCGAAGCCATAGTGCCGAAATGCGGACCCGCATTGTCAGCGAAATTCGGCAGGCCTTTGAACGAGCTGCTGCCGAGGTTACCAACCACAAAGGTGCTGCTCTGTCTCTTATACACATCTGACGCTGCCGACGAC